>DATGVY010000097.1:0-6040 GCA_035299845.1 Streptosporangiaceae bacterium | reverse complement strand
CCCGCCGAGCAGCCCGATCGGTCCCTCGTCCAGTGGCAGCCTGCCGCGCAGCGCCATCACCGCGGCCGGGAACTCGGTGAAGGCCTGCTCGACCATCGGGCCGGCCAGCTTGCATACGAAGTCTTCGGCGCCGAGCCGCGCGAACTTCTTTTGGCCACCGGCGGGCGCGCGGGCGCCTGTCATCGGCAGGCCCAGGTACACCCGCCAGGCCGCCAGCTGGCTCTTTCCAGCACAACAGGCGGCCCGCCTGGGAATCACGCCTGCAGCAGGCTCGCGGCCTTATCAGCACGGCCGAGCGGAGTTGATGACTGCGATGTGGGAGAAGGCTTGGGGAAGTTGCCGAGCATGCGGCCGGCGGGGGATCGTATTCCTCGGCGAGGGGCCGACGTCGCTGGCGGGGCCGAGCAGGGTCCCAAACTGCCTGCGGGCCCGGCAGTCTCGCCGAGCAGGGTGAGGTTGCCGGCGAGCCAGAACGAGCAGGCGAGGAAGGCACCTTCGCCCGGCGGCAGGCCGTCGTCGGTGACCGCGTTGTCAGGTCTGGGTGAGGTGATCGATCCGGTCAAGAGTCTCGCGAAGACCCCGCGTTATCTCTTCATCCGCGTCGGCTGGACTCTCCGGAATGGTCAGCCGCACGGTCACCCGCGAGCCGGCCGCATGCTCAGCCACGGTGAGGTCGCCCCGGTAGCCGCTGTGCCGGGGACTGTCCCACGACAGGCGGCGCGCGTCATCATCAGCAACGAACCCGCCGCGGGTGTTGTAGTCGTGGCCGTGGGATTCCCCCTGCAGCTGAACCGCGTTCTCGCCCGCCGGGCGGCTGGCTGTAGTCGTGGGAACCCAGTCGGCCAGCCGACGCGGATCCGAAACCAGGCGCCAGACAGCCTCTGGCGCCGCGTCGATCTCCCGGGATTGCTCGAAATCAGGCATCGTGCTGTTCCTCCTGCCATCGGACGCCAGTATTTCGTGGGGGGCTCATGCGGAACAAGCATGCAGCGCGGGTCACTCGGGCGCGGGCGGGAGCTGAGGCTTGCAGTGCATGTGATCAGGCTTGCTGCGAGCAGTATCTCTGCAGGACGCCGGGGCGGAACTGATTTACGCGAACACACCACCACCCCGGCCTTGCCCCGAACATATCCCGGACAGCAAGTGTGGCCGGCGGATGCCGCTTGCGCACCCGCACGCGGTCCCCGGCCCCGAAGCGCGGCTCACCGACGTCGGGACCGGCGTCAACGACCGGCGGCGCGAGCACCGGGCCGCTCAGCGGAAACCGCCCGCCAGCACGTGCTTCAAGTTCTGAACGGGTCGCCAGCCCGTGCCCGGCAGCCAGGGTGGCCGCCGCGGTGAGCCAATGCTCGTAGTAGCTCGACGTCAGATAGTGGCCCGGGTCCATCCGCTCAATCGAGTGCCGGAACTCGCCCCCGCTGACCTCGGCCGCGCCAGCGACGACCGCCATGAGCGCCCGGGCCACCGCCTGCCACCGGTCGTGAAAGATCCGTTCCGCGGGCGAATGAGCAACCCGCCGATCACCTTGTGGTCGGTAGACGACAGCCAGTCAGCGAGCAGCGAGCCCTTGGGGTAGCCCTGCGGCGTGGGGATGGGGGCCTGCGCGGGCGGCGTGATCGTGCTCACTCACATCACCTCCGAGTTTTTCCTGGAGCAGTGTGATGTCGCTCATCGGATCAGCCCAATCCCCCGCCCGTGGCCGCGAGCCCGATAGAAGGGCGATCGGCGGGCCCGCGCGGCCGGCCGTGACCACGCGGAGGGCGGCCCGCCGTGGTGCCGCTCGGCAAGACCGGGATGAGCGCGTCAAGGGCGCCGGGAGGAAGACGGCAGCCTGCTGCCGATGCCGGCGAGATACGTCCAGTTGTGACAGCGATCATGGGCGTGCTGGCTGGTGCCAGGGCGCACGGCCGGGCTAGGGCGGGTCAAGATCACTCTTGGTCAGCGCAGCCCCTCCATGAGGTCGCAGCGGATGTTCGAGACAAGCAGAACGTGGTGCCGCGCAGGCGTTGTGAAATCGCCGTGAACACCGCATGGAGAGAGTTCTCCATGCCATCCACATGGGTTCGGCAGCGCTCCTTCACTCGCGCGCGCTGGCCTGTTATATGACAGGGCCGACGCCCGTAACGGCATAGGCGGCAGGACCCGGCTGCTATTGCGGCGGAACGCCGATAGGCGCGGCATCTCGGCCACTGCGTGACGGCACCGCGCACGTGGGCAGATCACTCCGGGTCCGGAGGAGGAATGCCGTGGAGGGATTCGCCGGGACCGCGGTCGCGGCGCTCGTCATTCTCGGAGGGCTCACGTCACCGGCTATGGCGTCGGCTCCTGCGGCGCCTAGCGCGACGCCGCGAGCGTCATCATGCGCGACCCACTGGGGCAGCATGCCCAAGCACGCGGGAACGATGGTCCGCTCGGCTGTGCTGAGGGTGCGGGCAGGCCAGCATGTCTGCTTCGACCGGCTGGTGATCGACCTGGGCAGGGGCGCCAAGCCCCGTTACCGGGTCGAGTACGTCGCGCGGATAATCCAGGACCCGTCAGGAAAGGTCATCCGCGTGCGCGGCGGCGCGAAACTGCACATCACGGTGCTCGCCCCGGCCAGCAGCGGTTTTCCCGCCAACGGCCATGAGCTGGCGAAGGTCGACGGATTCCGGACATTCAGGCAAGTGGTCGGCGCCGGCTCGTTCGAGGGAGTTACCTCGGTCGGCCTCGGCGTGCGCGCCAGGCTGCCGTTCCGCGTCCTTGCCCTGAACGGGCCGGGCCACCAGTCACGGCTCGTGATCGACGTTGCCCATCACTGGTAGCCCTCCGCCCGGCTCGCCCCCCGCCGCACACCGGGGTCCACGGCGGGGGGCGAGCCTTCCTCGAGCTGAGTGCGGCGGCGCGGTCAGCGGGCCGGCGGAACCGGGGCAGCGCATGCCAGGCGGCGTCGGCAGCACAAGCACGGAAGCAACTGCCGGCACGTAGGGATGGCCACCGATGACCGCACCGCTCGAAATCTCGCCGGTCGCAACTGTTCGCGAAGGCGGTGGCAACCACCGACACGGCCGCCCGGAACCAGATCTGGTCCCAGATCGACCGTCAGGTCATGTCGGACGCCGTCATCCTGCCGGGTGTCTACGCGAAGTCGCTGCTGTACCGGAATCCCGAGCGGAATGTCATAGTTAAGCATGGGCTCCGCGCCGCTCTGACCCCGATCGACACGATTTTCGGCCTGGACCTGGGCCGACCAGGGAGGGCATCACATCTCCTATGGACAGTGACGACCAGATGAAGTCGCCAACCATCCGAACGCTAGGCTCGCGGAGACCAACGGTCATCGCCGCAGGGGTGGATCTCTGCGGTCCCCTCGTCTCCTTCCAGGGGTGGAGACCGAAACACTGAGCCGCCCATGCCCGGGTGTGTTGATCTTGGCTTGCCACTGGTCACCCAGCTCGTGCACTCCGCGAAACCGGCGGCTAGCCCAAGTGGCAACCTGCTATCAGCGTCAGGCGCAACCGGTACCCGCCACCCAGGACGGTGTGGACAATCAGGGGTTGCCCGGATCGTCCTCGATTGGTGGCCCCATTTCAGGCAGCACCGTCCCGCCGGCGGGCGAGCTTGTCACTCGCGGGTGCGCGCAGCGTCCGGGGCCGGTGACCTTGAGTCTGCCTGCCGCGGCCCGGGCCGGACCGGGCGGCGGGTCAGGCGCTCAGCGAAGGGCTCGGTGTAACGGGCGGTCAACGGCCCGATGATCACCAGCAGCAGGACGTATGCGGTGGCCAGCGCGCCGAGGCGAGGTTCGATCTGGGCGGCAACAGCAAGCCCGGCGATGACGATGGAGAACTCGCCGCGGGCGACAAGGGCGCCGCCGGCCCGCCAGCGTCCGCGGACGGCGATCCCGGCCCGCCAGGTGGCCCAGTAGCCTGTGGCGATCTTGGTGGCGGCCGTGACCGCAGCCAGGATCACGGCCGGGAGGAGTACTGGCGGGATCTGGGTCGGGTCCGTGCTCAGGCCGAAGAAGACGAAGAAGACCCCGGCGAACAGGTCGCGCAGCGGGCTGAGCAGAACCTGCGCACCTTCGGCGACCTCTCCGGACAAAGCGATGCCGACCAGGAACGCACCTACGGCCGCGGATACCTGCAGTTTCTGGGCGAGACCAGCGACCAGCAGGGTCAGGCCGAGGACGACAAGGAGAAGTTTTTCTGGGTCGTCGTGGGAGACGAAGCGGGAAATCACGCGGCCGTATCGGAGGGCGACGAACAGCACGGCTCCGGCGGCGGCGAGGGCGGCGGCGAGGGTCAGGCTCCCGGTGGCCAGCCCAGCGCCTGCTAGCAGCGCGGTAAGAATCGGCAGGTAAACGGCCATCGCCAGGTCTTCGAAGACGAGGACGCTGAGGATGACCGGAGTCTCGCGGTTGCCGATCCGCCCCAGGTCCCCCAGTATCTTGGCAATGACGCCGGAGGAAGAGACCCAGGTGACTCCGGCGAGGGCGACCGCGGCGACCGGCCCCCAGCCGAGCAGGAACGCCGCCGCGGCCCCGGGCAGCGCGTTGAGGGCGAAGTCCACGGCGCCGGCCGGGTAATGGGCTTTCAAGCTGGTAACCAGCTCGGCGGCGGTGTACTCCAGGCCCAGCGTGAGCAGCAGCAGAACGACGCCGATCTCCGCGCCAGTCGCGACGAACTCCTCACTGGCGCTGAGTGGCAGCAGCCCCCCGTGGCCGAAGGCGAGCCCGGCCAGCAAGTAGAGGGGAATCGGGGACTGGCCGAAGCGGCCGGCCATGCGGCCAAGCAGCCCCAGGGCGAGGATGATGCCGCCGAGTTCGGCGAGCAGAGCGGCGTGCACCAGGTCACTCCTGCATAAGGATCGCCGCGGCGGCGTCGGCGCCCTCACGGGTGCCAATGACAATCAGCGTGTCCCCGCCCGCCAGCCGGAAACCCGGCCCGGGAAACGGGATGGCGTTGGCGCCGCGCAAAACGGCGACGATCGACGACCCTGTGCGGGTCCGCATCTGCGTCTCAGCGAGCAGGCGCCCGTTCCAGCGCGAGGTCGCCGCCAGCGGAATCCGTTCTGCGACCAGGCCGAGGTCGGTGCCATGCAGCAGCTTCGAATCGTGCTGACCAGGCATGAGGGCATCAGCCAGAACGGCTGCTTCCTGGGCGGTGAGGTGCAAGGACAGCGCACATGCATCGGGGTCGTCGCGCCGGTAGACGTTGAGGCTGCGAGAGCCGTCGCGATGCGCGATCACCGACAGATGCTGGCCCTCCAGGGTCGTGAGGTCGTGCTGGACACCGATACCCGGCAGCGGTGTGGTGCGTATGCGGGGGGAAGGCACCTTGGCTCCTTTCGTGGCGTGACCAGAGCCGGCTACGGCAGTGAGCCGCTCGTGGTGCGGCTGAAGGCGCGGCCCGTGCACAGGTCGACCGGCGATGCCAGATCTCCGCATGCCCTCAGACCGTGCCACCAAGCCTCCACGTCCCAGCTGGCTGGCTCATGTTGGGCCTCAGCGAGGGTGGATTCGCCGGGGTGGCGCGAGGCCGGGTCGAGGTGGCCCTGGTCGTGCCCCGGCCGGCGGGGCCGGGCGGCGGGGTCTTGCTGCGCGCCTGCAGCTCGATGGCGATGGGGGATGCGGTGAACATCGAGGAGTAGGTGCCCACGGCGATGCCGATGAGCAGGGCGACGGCGAAGTCGGTCAGTGAGTCGCCGCCTAGTATCGCGAGCGCGCCCAGGATGAACATGGCACCGAGGCCGGTGTTCACGGTGCGGGGCACTGTCTGCAGCGCGGCCCGGTTGATCACCTGCGCGAACGGCACCTTCCGCGCGGCGGCGGCCCACATCTCCCGCACCCGGTCGAAGACCACCACGGTGTCGTTGACCGAGTAGCCGATGACGGTGAGCAGCGCGGCCAGGAACACGCCGTCGATCGGCTTGCCGAGCCAGGCGAAGACACCAACCAGGATGATCACGTCGTGCGCCATCGCGATGACCGCGGCTGCGCCGAAGGTCCAGCGGAACCGGGTCGAGAGGTACACCAGCTGCACGGCCAGCGCCACACCCAGCGCGA
>DATGVY010000096.1:0-4829 GCA_035299845.1 Streptosporangiaceae bacterium | reverse complement strand
GGCCCGGGCGGCGAGGCGCCAGTTGGTCAGCACGCTGCCGGCGGGCGCGAGTGCGCTGACTTGCCGGCCGGGGCCAAGGACGAGCGCCGCGGCGTGCGCGGGCAGCGCGGGCAGTGCCTCCCACCGGGCACCGGGCCCGGTGATGACCTCGGCCCGGCCGGTGCTCAGGATGACCCCGGCGGGAACGGTCGCGCCGGTCGCGGTCGAGCGTATCCGCGCCCCGTCCATTGGCAGCGGGGCGGACAGCGTCCAGCGGCTGTCGGCGCCTTCCCATGCCGCGATGAGGCTCGAAGCGCCGCCCGCAGCGGTTGCAGTCAGCAGTGCGATGGTGCCGCGCCCGGCAGGGGCGAGCTGCAGGACGCTGACGTGCTGTCGGCCGAGCGCCGCGGGCAGCATGGGCCCGGCCAGCTGCCAGCGGCCGCCGGTCTCGCCGAAGATTCCGGCGACGCCGGGGCGTGCGCAGCCGCCTGCCAGCAGCACGGCCCCCGACGGGCCGAACGCAGCCGCTGTCAGGCCAGCCAGCCCGCAGGAGTGCCCGGCCGGGGTGGCCGCCAGCGATGCCCGGCTGACCAGCGTCGTCCAGCCGGACACGCCTGGCGCGGACAGCTTTACCTCGCCGCGGTTGGTTAGCGCGATCAGCTTGCCGCCGGGCCCGGCGGCAAGCGCGGACGGGACGCGGGCAAGCCCGGCCGGCAGCACGCTCGGCGTCCAGCGCGCCCCGCCATCACGGGTGGTGGCCAGCGGGGAGAACGTGAGGTCCTGGCTGGGGTTGAAGCCGGCGACGAGGCCGCGGCCGCCCGGCGAAGCGGCGACGATGCCGCCGTTGGCGGCGACCCCGGGGGGAGTCGCGAGCACCCACCGTGCCGCGCCGGCCGGCCGGGCCATGAGCTGCCAGAAGTTGTCGTGCTTAGCGCTGGAGCCGCCCATTTCCACGACTGCCCAGCTGGTTCCGCCCGAAGCGGTCAGCGAGGTGACGAGCGACCGGCCTGTCGCTGCCCGCGCGCCGGCAGGCGCTGGCGCGGCCGCGTGCGTGCTGCCGCACCCGGCGGCCAGGATCGTGACGACAGCGAGCACGGCGGTGAGCCCGGCGGCCCGGGGTGATCTGGACTGGGGTGACGCGGCCCGGGGTGATCCGGCGCGGGGTGATCCGGTGGGCTGGCATCCGGCCGCCGCGCCGTCCGGGATCCTCATGATGATCTCATCGCCCTGACGGCGGCGGCGGACAGCTCAGCTGCGAACGAGGACTTGGACGCGGAAGTGCCCGGCCCGGGGTTGAAGTTCAGCTCGGTGCGGGTGCGCCCGGCGGCGTCGATCACATAGGCCACGTCACTGTGCAGCACCATCCCGCCGGCCGGGACGATCTGCGCGGAGAAGTAATAATCGTGCCAGACCCGCTTGAGCGCAGGCAGCGGGCCGCTCAGGAATTTCCAGTTCGGCAGATGGGCGAGGCCCTCCTGCTGGTCGAACGCCCTGGCGTATGCCTTCGTGTGGTAGACGGGGTTCGCGGCGACCGCGACAAGCACGACGCCGCGCCTGTTCGCTCCCAGCAGCTGATCAGCCGCCCGGAACTCCTGGGCGATCAGCGGGCAGTCTGACGTGCACACCGGGTCAAGGAAGGTCAGCAGCACGACCTTCCCGCGCAGCCCGGCGAGCGACACCGGCTTGCCGTTCTGGTCGGTCAGCCGGAACCCGGGCGCCGGGAAATTCAGCGTGACCGCCGACCCGTCGATCGCCTCGGCGATGACGGGGTCGGCCGACCGGTTGGCAGCAGCGGCCGCCAGCGGGAACGCCCCGAGTATGGTCACTCCCAGCGCCCAGGCGGCGGCCAGCGTGCGGGCATCGGCAGCGCCGAACGCCGCTGCGAGCCGCGCGGGCGACAGGCGGCCCCGCCAGCCTTCCGCCTGCCATGCTTTCCTTCGGGCCGGCACCCGGACTGTCGGCTTCTCCGGGGCTGCCGGGTCTCGGCCTGCAGGTTCCTGGGCTGCCGGTGCTGTGCCCGCCGACCCTCGGCCGGCTGGCGCTGGGCCTGCCGAGTGCGGGGTTGCCGGGCCTTGGCCGGCTGGCGCTGGGCTCGTCGGCTGGGGGGTTGCCGGGCCTTGGCCGGCTGGCGCTGGGCCCGCCGGCTGGGGGGTCGCCGGTTCTGGGCCTGATTGCTCCTTGGCCGCCGGGGCCGCTGTGCCGGCCGCCGCCATTCCCGCAATCATGTCCGCCGCAGCGCCTGCCCTCGCCAGCTTCGGCACGCCCGCCTCTTGCGCCGCATTAGCCCCAGCGCGCGCTCCGGTGAGTTCCGGTGCGCCGGCTTCTCGTGCTCCATTAGCCCCAGCGCCCGCGCCGGCAAGCACCTGCGCGGCCCGCTTTAGCGCCCTTTCTGCCCGGACGGCCACTGACGCATCGGCTCTGACAGCCATTGCCGCTTCTGTCGCAGTTGCCCGCGCGGGCGCTGGGGCAACGGCCAGGTACCCGGCGACGAGGACGAGGGCGATCGGGATCATGCTGTTCGGGTCGGTGCCGAGGCCGCCGAAGATCCCCATATCCTCGATCAGCACCCAGTCGGCCAGGCAGAGCAGCACCGCCGCGATGACAGCCAGCCGGATCAGCGGCAGCCTGCGGCCGAGCAGTGCCCGGCTCCCTGGACCTCGGCGCAGCGCCCCATCGTCTCCTCGCTGTCGCAGTAGCTGGCCGCCCGCCTGGGCCGTTCCGCCGTGCGGGGTCCCGGGGCGCAGCGAGGACACGCTGCCCGCTGGCAGCGCTCCGCCCGGCAAGGCGGCGCCGATCAGCAGCGCGGCGCCGATCAGCGCCAGCGCGGCGACGGCGAACATGTTGACCGCGAACCCGTGCGCGGCGGTAAAGGAGCCGAACCCGCCCACCCAGCCGGCCAGGAAGGCAGGCTGCGGTGTCTGCGCCATCGACTGGATCATGCCGGTGAGCGTCCCTGGCCCGTGCCCAAGCCGGCCCTGCCAGAATCCCCGGCCCGGCCACGCTTGCAGGACGGCCATCCCGGTGAAGAACAGCCCGAGCACTGCCAGCAACGCCCGGCCCAGCCATGGCGCCCGCCAGTAACGCACCGGCAGCGCGATGAGCACGCCGGCCGCGCAGTAGAAGAGCGCCGCCCCAGGAGCGCCGAAAAGCCAAGTCAGCCCGGGGGCGAAGATCCCGCCGAAGGACTCGCCGAACACCCATACGGTCAGGCCCCAGGCCAGGCCAGCCAGGCCAGCGAGCCGCGACCAACGGCCATGGCGGGCCGACAGCAGCCAGCAGCCGATGCCCGCCTGAATCCACACCGCGGCGGCGGCGGCCTGGACCGGATGGTAAGACCACGATGTCCCCGCCCAGTTGACCAGGTGCTGCACCCAGGCCGGCGAACTGGCCGCAGTCGGCTGGATGACCTGCGATGGCAGGCCGACGACCATCGACGGCTGGGCCTGCAGGAGGCCGTCGAAGATCCAGAGGAGGCCGAAGCCGACGCGCAGCAGCGTCCGCCATGACGGCTCCGCGTACATGCCGGTGTGCAGGCCCATCCCGCGCACGCTGCCTGCGCCGCCCGCGCTGCCCGCCCGGGCCGGCCGCCATTCGCGGATGGTCACCCAGGTGAGCGCCAGTATCCCGAAGACCAGGAGCGCGACGATGCCCTGGTGCAGCAAGGCCGACCGGAACGCCGCGGCCAGCACCGGGTTGTCCAGATTCAGTCCGGATCTCATCCCAGGCATCGGGGCTCACTGCTCCTCTGCGGCACATGTACCTGATCCGCCATGGGGTGGCGGTGGCTTGCGGGCATCAGCCAGGCAACCTGGGCGGCGCGACGTGGGCGGAAAGCGACCTGATGGCGGGCGCCAAGACCGCGTCTATTGCCGCGCGCTGGGCATCGAGTCTCCGCAGCGCCCGGTTGAGTGCGGCCATGGCATTGTTCCTGGCCTGCTGGCCGCGGGCGGCCAGCACCTTCCCGACCTCCGTCTGCACATCCTGGGCGTCGGGCGCTGCCCAGTTCACCAGGCCGGTCACCGCCCGCGCCAGGTGGAAGCTGGCCAGGGACTCGGTCACCTGGTACTGCTCCAGATCATCGATCGCCATGCTGTTGGCTGGCGAGCAGTTGTTCGCGCCGGTCTGGGCGATATTGATCGCGGTCGCCAGGTCGTGGCTGGCGCCCGATTCAATCTGGCGGAGTGCAGTCAGTGACTCGCTGACGCCGCCCGCGCACGACTCGATATCGGTGTTCATGTCGGTCAGGAAGCCGCGCAGATCGGAGGCGCGCTGTGCCTGCGAGGGCTTGTGGGACAGCCCGATGAGCACCGCGACCGCCAGCAGCGCGGCGCCGGCCAGCAGCAGCCAGCGCGGGGTTCGGCGCACCGGCCACCTGGTATGGCGGATGGGCACATAGGGCGGATCCGTCCGGACTGGCGAGGCCACCTGGTCAGCCTCGATCCTGGCTGCTAACAGTGTCGGCCTCCGGCGCGGCCGCCAGTGCCGCATGCCGCCCGTCCATCTGGGCCACGCCCTTGACCAGTTCGTTCATGGTCACTGCCCCGAAGATTCGCTTGACGATACGGTGCTGGGAGTTGAGGAAGAAGGTCTGCGGAAGCGCGAGCACGCCGTAAGACGTGGTCGTGGCCGCGGGGAACGGATCAAAGCCGACCGGGTAGGTAACACCAGCCGCATGCGCGAAGCGCTCGGCTGGTCCCGCCTGGTCGTTGGCGTCGATGCCGATGATCGCGGTTCGCCCGCCGGAGTCTTTGTAGAACCGGGCCAGCAGCGGTGTCTCGCGCTTGCAAGGCGCGCACCACGAGGCGAAGAAGTTGACGATGACCGGTCGGCCGGCGAAGGCGGCCAGTGAG
>DATGVY010000095.1:0-1857 GCA_035299845.1 Streptosporangiaceae bacterium | reverse complement strand
TCGGTTACCCGTTCGCGCGCGAACGGTACTGGATAAACGAGATTCCGCCGGCGGCCGCGTCCGCTGTGCGGGAGGAGAGGGAGGAACACGTGAAGTCAGCGTTGGACGCGCCGGTGCCGCAGCCCGTTGAGGAGAACGCGCCGCAGCCGGCGCCCGCAGGCCGCGAGGTCCGCGCGGCTATTCTGCGCGAGCTGATGACGATGACGGCGAACGTGGGCGGGATGGATCTGGCCCGCATCGACGAGAGGACCGGGCTGGGGGAGTACGGCCTGGAGTCGGTGGCGCTTAAGATGCTCGCCGACCGGATCGGGGAACGGTTCGGCGTGGCGTTCTCGCCGACCTTGTTCTATGAGCGGCGCGGCCTTGGCGGCGTGGCCGACTGGCTGGTCGAGGAGTACGGGCCGCGCGTTGCCGCGGCGGTGGCGGCTCCCGCGGCCACTGGCCCGGCTGCCGCCACTGGCCCGGCTGCCGCGGCCGGCGCGGCCTCCGATGCCGCATCGATGGTCGTCACGGAGCCTGCCATGGGGGCCGTGCCGGAAGGCAAGGCGGATGCCGGGCCGATCGCGGTCATCGGGATGAGCGGGAGGTTCCCGGGGTCGCCTGATCTTGACTGCTACTGGGACAACCTGGTGGCGTGCCGTGACCTGGTCACCGAGGTGCCCCCCGACCGCTGGGACTGGCGTGCCCTGTGCCAGGACGTACCAGAAGACCAGCAGGGCCGGTACCGGTGGGGCGGGTTCATTGATGACGTGGACAAGTTCGACCCGCTGTTTTTCGGCATCTCCCCGGCCGAGGCGGAGATGATGGACCCGCAGCAGCGGGTCCTCCTGGAAACCGTGTGGAGCGCCATCGAAGACGCCGGGTACCGGCCGTCGCGGCTGGCCGGCCAGGACGTCGGCCTGTTCGCTGGCGTGCAGTTCAGCGACTACCAGCACCTGCTGCACGAGGCCGACGTTCTCAACGCACAGGTCGGGCTGGGCAACGAGCACTCCATTGTGGTCAATCGCATCTCGTACCTGCTGGACCTGCACGGGCCGAGCGAGCCCGCGAACACCGCATGCTCCAGCTCACTGGTCGCGGTGCACCGCGCCGTGCGGTCCATCCGCACCGGGGAGAGCACCGTGGCGATCGCCGGCGGGATCGCGCTGAACCTGGCGCCGTTCTCCACGGAGGCGGCCGCGATGATGGGGCTGCTGTCACCGCACGGCCGCTGCAAGACGCTCGACCGCAGCGCGGACGGGTATGTCAAGGGCGAAGGCGTCGGCATGATCGTGCTCAAGCCGCTGCACCAGGCGACTGCCGACGGTGACCAGATCTACGCGGTGATCCGGGGCACGTCGGTCAACCACGGCGGCCGGGCGGCCTCCATCACCGCACCCAGCACCGAGGCGCAGGCGGCGCTGCTGCGCGAGGCCATCGAGAAGGCGGGTGTCGGCCCGGAGTCCATCGGGTACCTGGAACTGCACGGCACCGGGACCGAACTCGGTGACCCCGTGGAAATCAACGGCATCAAGTCAGCGTTCCGCCAGCTCGCGAAGTCGCGGGGCAGCCAGCTGCCTGCCACGCCCTACTGCGGCCTGGGATCGGTGAAGACGAACATCGGGCATCTCGAGCCGGCCTCGGGTATCGCGGGCCTGATCAAGGTGATCATGTCCATGCGGCACGCGACGCTGCCCGGGCTCCTGCACCTCAACGAGATGAACCCGTACGTCGACCTGCAGGACAGCCCGTTCTACCCGGTCCGCGAGACCGCACCGTGGCAGCGGATGACCGGCGCCGACGGGCGCCCGCTGCCACTGCGCGCGGGCGTCAGCTCGTTCGGCTTCGGCGGCGTCAATGCCCACGTGCTCGTCGAGG
>DATGVY010000094.1:0-3258 GCA_035299845.1 Streptosporangiaceae bacterium | reverse complement strand
AGTGCGCTTTGAGCGCCAAGGCCGCCCGGCCGGCGTCACTGACGGCCAGCACCGCCTCGGGAGCATTGGGCTCCCAGCGGAACCCGGCGACCCATGGCACCACTCGCTCGGCCATGAGCAGTCACGATAGTGCCACGGCTGTCAGCGACGCCCGCACATGCCGCGTCTGGCGTGTTCGGCGTCTCGTGACGATCTTGCTGTCGCCTTCCGCTGCCGGGCATGCCGGGGGTGGAATGGCTGAGTGGATGAAGAGCTCCGGCGGGAACTGATGGCCCGGCGTGATGAGGATCAGCGAGTCCGCCAGCTGGCTTCCCCGCCGAAGGGACAGTACATGGCCAGGCTCCCTGACGAGGTCGCCGCGCAGGGGCAGCGGGCCGACGCGGACAACGCCCGCTGGCTTGGTGAACTGCTCATCACGCGCGGCTGGCCAGGCCGGACGCTGGTCGGTGAGGAAGGGGCCCAGGCGGCGTGGCTGCTTGCCCAGCACGCCGATTGCGATCCTGTGCTGCAACGGGCATTTCTGGATGCCCTGCGCGGCGCGGTCGCCCAGGGGGAGGCCTCTCCGGCACACTTGGCGTACCTGGAGGACAGGGTGCGAGTCCATGCCGGGCAGCCTCAGCTGTATGGCACCCAGTTCACCGTCATCAGCGGGAATTTCGGGCCCTATCCGATCGAGGACCCGCAGCGATTGGACGAGCGCCGCGCAGCAGCGGGGCTGGAACCGTTCGCTGTCTACGAGGCACGCATGCGGGCCGAGTCGTCGCCAGCGCTGACCGCTCCATCAGAATGCGCACATGCCGCATAGGGCGTGCGCCTGCCAGCCGCGCTGTGTGCTGGTAGTCGTCGGGAAGACCTGAGCGTTCCTGCGCGCCTGGCATCGGGGCCATTGCAATTGCTGCCAGGTCCTTACCATCCGAGATGCTGTTCGGTGCAAGAAGCCTGACGAGCGGCACTGCGCAGATGCCGGATCCTGGCGCCTGCCAGGCTCGCTCTCACCCGGGGGAAGAGCTGGCCATCAGGGGCGTGATGGTCGCGACGTCGGTCAGCAGCGCGTCGCCGGAGAACCGGATGCTGTCCAGTGCGCGCTGCATGGCTGGCTGGTCCCGGCCGCCGCAGGCGTCGGTCACCACGACCGGGATCAGCCCGAGGTCGACCGCATGCCAGATGGTCGGCGCGATGCCGATCTCCAGGGCGACGCCGGCGATGGCGAAGGTAAGGATGCCGAGATCCCGTAGCGCCATCTCCAGTGGCGTGCCAGCGAAGGCGGACATGGCGAGCTTGTCGAAAACTGCCTCATCGTCGCGGGGACAAAGGTCCGGAACGATCTGGAAGCCCGCAGTGTCGCGAAGGAACCACGATTGGACCTTCTCTGGATCGTCCACATGCTGCCAGGCCATCGCGGTGCGAAGCTGCGCCGTGCCCATGAGCCTGGGCGGCAGGGACATGTGCCTGGTGTAGAAGACGGGATAGCCGCCGGCCCGTGCCGCAGTGAGCACCCGGCAGACGCGCTCGGTCGTCTCGGCACCGTCCGGCAGCTGGCGCAGCACGCCGACCTGCATGTCGTACACGATGACGGCCATCGTGGCCGGATCGCAGGCGTCCTTGACCGTCACGGGGATGTCCTGGCTGAATCGCCGGCGCATCAGCACCTCCGGGGCATGGTTGAGCAACGCCTGCTTCTAGTCTGACCGCTTCAGCTAGCTACCGACACCGTGAGGCCATCCGTGACCTATACCGGCTCTGGCAGGCCCGAGCGGCGGCCAAGCCAGACCCCCAGCCGTCGACCGCTACTGCCGCTGACGTGATGGGCTCTGCCGAGATGAAAATGACTGCTGCCCGGGACGGGCGGGTAGCTGGAGCCTTCGGCGGGTGCCGTTTCCGGTGCGCCGGGGGAGGATGGCCGCTGATGCTGCCCCGGTGGCAGGCAGCGCGCGACGGGAGGTGGGCTGGCCGATGGGATCGCTGCGCTGGGCGGACTTCGAGGCTGTGGCACCGGAACTGGCCGCACACGGGCGGGCGCTGATCGAGCGCTTCGGCTTTGTTCTGGCCGGCACCATCCGCGCCGACGGGACCCCGCGGATCAGCCCGGTCGCGGCGCACTTGGTCAGCGGCGACCTGATGCTGGTCATGATTCCGGGCACGCAGAAGGCACGCGACATGCTGCGCGATTCGCGGATCGCACTGCAATCGCCGGTCACCGAGGCGGCCGCGCCGGGCGCGGAGTTCAAGCTGCGGGGGCATGCGGCCGGGGTCACCGGCGACACCCTGCGGACCGCGACCGCGGACACCATCGAGACGGTGAGCGGCTGGCGGCCGCCGCGAACCTGGCTGTACCTGGCCGTCACCGTGCGGGCCGCCGCTCACCTGGCATGGGCCGGCGAGGAGATGACGCTGACCCGCTGGGATGGCGACCGCGGGCTCCGCGGGCCCGAGCGCCGGCGCCTGGACCCGGACGCGGGAACATACCGCGGCCAGGGAGGGTAGCCACCCGGACGCCGCCGCAGCCTCCGGAGCGCCGCCGAGTCATCCGAAGCCGAGCGCGGGCTTGGCTCGGAGTTGCTCAGCAACGCCCGGTCATAGCCGCGGTCGGCGTGATGATGCGATACCGATGCGGGTCCTGCCGTTGCGTTGCCGGCGGCCGTTAGCGTGATGCTCGTGGTGATGCGCCGAGAGCCCGTCCAGGGGACGGCTGCGCCGGAACGGAGCTACTGATGGCAACAGACGGCGGGAGGATCCACGCCGATGCGCGCCCGGCACTGGCGGGCCGCCGCGTCAGGCTCCGGCCAGGCCACCCGGATGACGCCCAGCGGCTGCGCGCGATCTTGGCCGAGCCGTCTGTCTCACGGTGGTGGGGCGAGCCGGATCCGGTGACGGTGATCGAGGAAGACCTGCAGGGCGGCGGCTCATCGGTGCTTCTGGTGGCAGAGATCGACGGGCAGGTCGCCGGGGGCATCCAGTACCACGAGGAGAACGACCCGATGTACCGGCATGCCGGGATCGACATCTACCTCGGCAGCCGTTTCCAGGGACAGGGCGCGGGACGCGAGGCTATCGGGCTACTTGCCAGGTTCCTGTTCGGCCAGCGCGGTCATCACCGGATCACGATCGACCCGGCGGCCGCTAACGAGCAGGCCATCCGCAGCTACGCCGCAGTGGGCTTTCGCCCTGTCGGCGTCATGCGCCAGTATGAGCGCGGCGGCGACGGCCATTTCCACGATGGCCTGCTGATGGATCTGCTCCGCGGCGAACTGGCCGAAG
>DATGVY010000093.1:0-10411 GCA_035299845.1 Streptosporangiaceae bacterium | reverse complement strand
ACAGCGCTACCGGTCAGCCGGCCACGCACGCATATCGTGTACGGCCGGATAGGGCCCAGCCCGCAGCGGGCACACGCTGCGCAAGCGCCCCGCCGCCAGATCACGGTGGCGGGGCGCTTTGCCGCGGGAACCCGCTAACTGTGAGCACGCCACCCCCGGCAGCCTGGACTCAACCGCGCCGCAACAGTGGCTTGACCGGACCGAACGCCGCCAGGGCAGAAGGCGCCGGGCGGCCCTGGCGTACAGGTCACTCATCTGATCCCCTTCGCGCACGCCCACATCTGCCGCTGACCGGGTGGTAGCAGCCGCAGGTGGTCAGGCGACCCGCTGCCAGCCCAGCTCGCCGGCTTTCCAGCGGGCGATGGCCTTGTGCCGGCTGACCACCTTGATCTCCCGCAGATGCAGGCCGTGGCGGTGCATTGCCCGCTCAGCTTCGACCATCCCGCGAACAGCCGAGGGCTGCGGGATCTCACGCTTGGCGCCGGACTGCTCAACGAGGATGAGATGGGCCGGGCGGGCATCCGGGACCGCCTCGCTACGATCGCTCACAACCGGTAAGACCTCCCGGCAGGTCCCGGTGTTCCCGCACCCGGTATGACATGCGGCACACCGGCGCGGGTCCCCGGTTCACGGTTCCGGCCACCATGCTCGCAAGCAGAGGGGTGTCCTTGCCTTCCGCAGATCGCGGAACCCCCCGGATCGGCGCACCGCCCGGCCGCGCGGGCCGACGGCGCTCATGCCGGACTGGCCACCCTGCGGCACGTCGTCACCAAACGTAGCTGCCACAGCGGGCGGGACGCCGGTACCAAGAGCACGAGATCCACCTACTCTGCTCGGAGGTTGGGTCAAGGCCGACGACGTTGCAGGCCGCTCAGATGGGCGCATTCTGTGCGCCCACGAGCAGGAACCGGCAACGCCGCCACCGGTGCGTCCACCTAGCGGTGAAAAGACAAGAGCTTGCCGTTGCCAGTTAGCTCCAGCAGTTCATTGCCGGCCCAGATGGGGGTCGCTGCGAGCTTGGGGTAGCCGGGCGGGGCGGGCAGGCGCTGCCAGTGGCCGGTGGCCGGGTCCCACAGTGCCATGTCGTCGGGCCGGATCGGGCCCTGGCTGCCGTGGCCGCCGATGCTGGCGTCGAGGTCGACAGCTATGATCGCCCGGCCGGTCCAGGTGAACGCGGGGTTCGCCTGGCCAAGCGGGCCAGCAGGGATGATCGTTCTGGCCAGGGTGGCCGGATCGGCGAAGTAGCCGGGGTTCCAGGTGTGGGGCTGAATGCACCGGGTGCCGCACCAGACTTGGCCTGGCGAGACCAGGATCGCGCTGCCGGTGAAGACCGGCGATGTGACGTTCTGTTCTTGCGGCCAGTGGTCGGTGACGTCACGCCAGGTGCCGTCGCTGCCGAGGGCGAGGACATCGACTCCGGCGTAGTCGCTGGCTGCGTGCTTGGAGGTCTTCACCCGGTCCCAAAGCGACCAGAGGATCACGCGGTCGGTTGTGGCCGCCATCGACAGATACCGGGCCGGGTGCCGGGCGGGCAGGCGCGGCGTGATCATCTGCCAGTGGCCGGTCGCCGGGTCGTACGCGGCGACCCCCAGCCTGCCGGGATGCTCCAGCCTGCCGGGATGGGGCTGGGCTCCGGCCAGGATGACGTCGCGACCGGTCCAGACGGCGGCCATCAGGTCGAGCCCCCACATCTGCTTCGGCAGTTCCGTCAGCGACCACCGGTTGGTCGCCGGATCGTAGAGCCCCGCGTGCGGCAAGCAGCCAGCATTCGTTCCGCCGCCCCCGAGAGGCGCGGGGCACCGCACGAAATAGCCGTCGGTGACGAAGAGCTGGCGTCCGGTCCACACGCTGACCGCGTTCTGGAAGCCGACGTTGCCCCGCACCGGGGCGATCGGGTGCCAGCGCCTGGTTGCCGGGTTGAACGCGGCACCGTCGTCTTGCCAGTATCCCCTGCTGCTGCCGCCTAGCTCCAGCAGTTCCCTGACCCGCTACCGGCGCACCCTGACCCAGGAGCGCACCCGAGAGAAGCAGCGCGCGGAGAAACTGCTGGAAGATGCCCAGGTGAAGCTCTCCTCGGTGATCTCCGACATCTTCGGCGCCTCGGGCCGGGACATGCTGGCCGCCCTCATCGCCGGGCAGCGCGACCCGCATGTGCTGGCGGACCTGGCCCGCAAGAGGATGCGCGCCAAGATGGGCGTCCTGCGGCAGGCGCTCACCGGGCACTTCACCGACCACCACGCCTTCCTGCTGGGCATGATGCTCGACCGCGCCGACGCGCTCACCGCCCAGATCGATCAGCTCACCACCCGGATCGAGAAGGCCATCGCCCCGTTCTCGCGCCAGGTGGCCCAGCTCGATGAGATCCCCGGCATCGGCGTCACCACAGCCCAGGAGATCCTCGCCGAGACCGGTATCGACATGTCCCGCTTCCCCACCCCGGGCCACCTGGTGTCCTGGGCCAAGTTCGCGCCCAAGGCCCGCCAGTCCGCCGGGCGCAGCAAAGCCGCCGCCACCGGCAAGGGCAATCCCTGGCTCGGCGGCACCATCGGCGAAGCCGCCATCGGTGCCGCCCGGACCAGCACCTTCCTGGCCGCCCGCTACAAGAGGGTCGTCAAGCGCCGCGGCAAGAAACGCGCCCTGGTCGCCGTCGGCAACTCCATCCTCACCATCGTCTGGCACCTGCTCTCCGACCCTGACGCCCACTTCACTGACCTCGGCCCGGACTGGCATGACCGCCTCGCACCCCAGCGACGCAAGCGACAGCTGATCACCGAGCTAGAACGCCTCTCCGGCCAGAAAGTCACCCTCACCGACGCCGCCTGACCCCTGCCACCAGAACACCCGAATCCGGCTCCGCTGACGCTCCGCCGGATGCTGCCGCCTGCCCACTGACCGGCCGATTTTCGATTCAGCATCGATCTGCGCTAACCGCAGAGCGCTAGCTCCAGCGAATTTTCACCCTTCGTGACAGCCGCTGTCCGGCTCGATGGCTGTCATCGGTCACGTCATGTGGCCCACAGCTGGCCCACGAAATCCTGTAATCACCCCGGCCGGATCTCGTCCGCCAGGCGTCCGCGCACAGCTACACGCTATGAGACCCAACGAGACCCAGCGGGACCTGGCCGACGCCGCTTACAAGGCCGTGAGCTGCGGAAACACCAGCTCAAAGGGAGCGGTGCATGACGGGCAATTCCCCACCCTCGCGGGACCCAGGCGGCGCGGGCGCAGGCCGCTGAGCTGCCCGGATCTGGCCCACAACTGGCCCACAGGCACCGTGAACGGTCCCGGAACCGCTCCCGGACACACATCAGGCCCGGTCCGCGGACCGGGCCTGACCTGGGCTTTTGCGTGGCAGGTGTTGGGTTCGAACCAACGTAGGCGCATGCCGGCGATTTTACAGACCCCCCGCGATACTGCTGTGACCTGCGCGAACGTCAAGGCCAGCCGCCACCTGGGCACGCAATGGACATGATCAAGCCCTTGCCAGTGCCGTTCGACACCAAGCGGCCCCTGCATGTCAGGAGACAGAGCGTCACGCGGACATGTCGATGAACTTGGCCTCGGCCGTGGGCGCGGTCATGGCTAGTGCCAGAAGCTCTCGGCTTTGGCCTCATGTCTGGAGACTATGACCGTCACGTGGTCTCGTTCGAGGTATTCGAGTACCTGCAGCAGGTGGCTTTCCAGGATCTGCGCGGCCTCGGGTTCGGTACACCGGAGCTGGATGTGTTGGCCGATCGGGTTCTTGCGGCGGCGAAGGGTGAACTCGCGGTCAAGGGTTACCACCACTGCCTGGCGCTCATCAGCGTAGACCGACAGGTTGTCGTCCTGGCCCTCGGCTGCCAGGCCGGCGTCTGCCGCGGTCCAGCAGACGTGGCCGTGCCCGCGGAGCATGCTTGCCACGCTGACCGGGACGTCGTTGTCCAGGAAGAACCTCATCTGCGCGGAGCAGGTCAGGATGCTGCCGGGAACTGCCGGGCTGCTTCGATGTCAGCCTCGGTCAGCGAGGGGTACTCCGCAAGGATGGCCGCAGTGTCAAAGCCGGCCCGCAGGTATCGCTGGACGCTGGCGACCGGGATGCGGGTGCCAGCGAAGATCGGCTTGCTGCCCTGGACGCCGCGGCGCGTTACGACCTTCCCAGCGCTGCCCTCGTCGCGCCCGGCCGCCGCGCTGATCTTCGCGCCGACCAGATCCAGGGCGATCGCCTGGCTGTAGATGAGCTGGCCAGGCATCGGATCCCCGGACCAGCTTCCGTCCGGGTACTGGACGTAGATCTCCGCGCCACGCGTGGCGAAACGGAGCTCGCGCAGCGGGGCCGAGAACTCAAGGCCATGCAGGAAGGCGACCAGCCGCTGTATGTGCTGCAGGCTGATCCCCGGCCGGTGCCGCAGCTCAGCAGCGACAACCAGCTCAAGAAGGTCCCGGAAGCTGTACAGCCGGACCGTGCGCCGCTCACTGAGCTCACGCCGGACCGACGGGACAACCAGGCCGACCTGCTCCCAGTAGCGCAGCTGCCGCATGGTAATGTCGGCGATCCTCGCGGCACGCTTGTCCGGGACCGCAAGGACATCTTCCATGACTTCCGGCATCACGGGCCCTTCCGTCGCGTTCCACCTGATCGTAAGCGCCGGTAGCGGCGCGATGGGCACCGACACACCGGCCAGGCTCCTGACGCGGCCGCAGCGGGCGTCACGACTGTGATGCGCACAATCCCGCCTATGTACGAGTTGGCCGTAGGACAGCACGACGTCCGTATCGCGCCCGAACGGAGTGATAGTGGCCAGGTCACGGTCGATATCGACGCGGCCATCGTGACCTCGTGCTCGGAGAAGGACCAAGCCGCGCCCATATGGAAGAAATCGTGCGGGTTCCACCCGCTGACCGCATGCCACGAGGTGGGCTGGAGATACTCGCGGCATGCTGTTCGGTGACGAGGCGCTCGTGGCTGGTCGTCTGGCTGCCGACTGCCTCCGGTGGAACCGGGGATGTTAGAGCCTGTTGATAAAGCACGTCAGGCTCGGGTGAACCTGGCGTAACCCGTATCGGTCTGATGACGGGCGGCGTGTTGCCGCGGATAGTTAAGGGACCCCTGGTAGCCGAGAGGTGTCTAGCCATCTCTTCTGCCAGGGGCCTGGATGCCTGTCTATCCTGACCCGAAAATGAGACCTCAGCCGGGCGCGCGGCAGCCCCGGCGGAGCCGGGTCTTTGGCCCGCCGGTGATGTGGGTCAGTGGTCAGGCGGCCTGGGAGCTGTTTGCCTGGCCGGGCCCGGGATCGGGTTCGGGGGTGCGGCAGAGGGTGACTTCGAAGCCGAGGGCGCCGAGCTTGCCGACATGGTGGGCGATCTGCCGGCGGGTACTGGCCTGGCGTTCGTAGTAGTCCGGGCCGAGATCCTGATACCGGGTGCCGGGGCTGGACAGCAGGGCGTGGTAGACCTTCAGCTGGGTGTTGCCGAGGGCGACCTGGGCTTTGGCCTTGCCACGGCGGCGGACCAGCCGCCCGTAGCGGGCGCCCTCGCGGGTCTGGGTCTTGCCGGCTGCGACGGCGGTCTCGCCGAGCAGGCCGCCGAGGTACCGGTTGCCTTTCTTGGACTTGGCCTTCCCCTTGCGCTTGCCGGAGGAGTTGTCCAGGGGGGTGCGGCCGGCCCAGAAGGCCAGGTGCGCCGGTGGGGAACCGGCTCATGTCTGTGCCGGTCTCGGCGGCGGCGTCCTGGGCGGCACGCCGTCCCCAGCCGGGCATCGACTCAGCCTGCTGCAGCTGTTCTTCATAGGGGGCCAGCAGCCGCTCGAGCACCTCGGTCAGCCGGGCGATCTCGGCGTTCACCCGGTCGATGCGGCCGAGCATGGCGGCCAGCAGCGCGGCGTGCGCCGGGGTGAAGAACTCCGCGCCCTCCAGCGCTGCTTCCAGCTCGGCGATCTTGCGGCGGGCCCGGGCCCGGGCGAGCTGGGCCAGCGCCTTCGGACTGCGCTCCCCGGCGATGAGGTGATCCATGATGTCCCGGCCGGTGACCCCGTGCAGGTCAGTGACGACGGAGGACAGCTTGATCGCCGCTGATTCCAGCAGCTTCTCCGCCCGCTGCTTCTGGTCTCCCCCGGCTCGCGCGGGCTGTTCCAGCGGGCGATCATCCAAAGCGGATCCTTCGCGCTGACCCAGCAATCCCTCGCCACCGCCGAAGCCGCCGGCCAGGCCTTGGCCGCCAAGGCGGGCTGCCCGGACCAGACCGCCCACTGCCTGCGCCACCTGCCGGTCGCGGCCCTGGTAAACAACTTCCCGGGCGCCGCGATCCCCGGCTACGTCGGCGGCCAGGTCCTCACCGAGTCGTTCGGGACGGCGCTGGCCGCCGGCCGGTTCGCCCGCGTGCCGATCCTCAACGGGACCAACCATGACGAGGAGGCGATCTTCGTCGCCGCCCTCCAGGTGGCCGTCAGCGGCGGGATGTTCGTCCCGGTACCCGACGAGCCGGTGACCACAGACAACTACCAGAGCGATATCGCCTCCGTGCTAGGCGTGCCCGCCGCGCGGGCCTCGGCGATCGCGGCCGAGTACCCGCCCGGCGCATACCCATCGCCGGCCCTGGCCCTCAGCGCGCTGGTCGGGGACGCCAACTTCGCGTGCCCAGCGCTGCAGATGGACAAGTGGACCTCTCGGCGCGTGCCGGCGTTCGCCTATGAGTTCAACGACGATAACGCGCCTCAGCGCTTCGCACCGCCCGGCGCGGTGCCTCCCGTTGCGACGCTCTCGTCCGAGATCCAGTACCTGTTCGACCAGCCGAACGCGCCGGTCCCCGGGACGCTCAACCCCGGCCAGCAGGCGCTCGCCGCCAGCATGCGCACCGCCTGGGCGAGCTTCGCGGCCAGCGGCAACCCGGCCTCGGCGGCCGTGCCCTGGCCCGCGTTCGGCGGCGCGGACAGCGCGCAGATGCTGTCGCCCGTGCCGCCTCAGCCGCAGATCGAGACGGACTTTTCCTCCAGGCACCACTGCTCGTTCTGGGCCGCTGGGTAAGGAACCCCCCGTCACCGCACGCCTTCCCGATCCATCGGGAGGGCGTGCCCGGACCGGACTACCAGGAAGTGACAGGGAGTGGCACGGGCGCGACGAACCCCCGGAACACCAGCGGCGGGATCCTGACCAGCGCCGAGGGATAACCAGTAGAGATCATGAAGAACCCACCAGAGGAGGCAGCGATGTCTCAGACGTATCGGACGCTGCGCGTGGCCCGCAGCGGCGAGGGTGTGCTCAGTGTCGTGATCGACGCGCCGCCGATGAACCTGATCGGACCGGAACTGGTGCGCGACCTGGTGACCCTGGTCGGCGAGCTGGAATCCGATCAGGACATTCGGGTCATGGTGCTGGAGAGCGCCGACCCGGAGTACTTCGTGCCGCACGTCGATCTCACCAAGGTCGCGGAGTACACCGCCGAGGCGGCCAGGGCGGGCGGGCCGGACGACGCGTCGCTGGGCATGTTGTGGCACAAGCTCAGTGAGCTGCCGGTCGTGTCGATCGCGAAGCTCCGCGGCCGGGCCCGCGGTGCGGGCAGCGAACTGGCGCTGGCGTGCGACATGCGGTTCGCCGCGCGGGAGAACGCCGTACTGGGGCAGCCCGAGATCGGTTTCGGTGCGCCCCCGGGCGCGGGCGGCGTGCAGCACCTGGGGCGGCTGCTGGGGCGGGGCCGGGCCATGGAGGTGATTCTCGGTGCGGCCGACTTCGACGCCGGCGAGGCCGAACGGTACGGCTGGGTCAACCGGGCGCTGCCCGACGCCGAGCTGGACGCGTTCGTGGCCCGGCTCGCGCGGCGCATCGCGTCGTTCCCCGCCGACGCGGTGCGATCTGCCAAGCAGGTGCTCAACGAGCTGACCCTGCCCGGCGCGGACGCGATCCGCGCCGACGCCCGGCGGTTCCAGCAACTGGTCCGCTCGGGCACGGTCAAGGCCCGCGCGGCAACCCTGTTCGCGCAAGGGCTGCAGACCCGTGGCCCGCTCGAACTCGACCTCGGCGACCGCATCGGATCCCTATGACAGAAGGAAAGCGTCCGGGCCAGCGCCAAAGCGCTCACCTCTCGCACAAGCAGCCTTCTTATGCTTTTGTGCTCGAACGCGAGCTCCGGTATGTGCACACCGACCACGACCAGCCCGTGACCGGCGTATTTCCCGGGCCAGGCGCGGAGGCAGGGGAAGCTGGCGCAGCCAGTTGATGCAGGATTTAGGTCCAGAAGCCCCCGGGATCACCTTCCCGCCCAGATCGGCTGGTGCCGGCGGAAGTGAGTTTAGTAACCCGGTCGCGCCGCCCGAGGGCAGCCCTGGGGGCACGCGCCACTGCGTTCAGGTAATGCCTTTCCGCTGTGGCCCGTAGTCAGGGCGGTGTCGGCGCATGTCCCGGATCGTCGACCCGGAGCACCTGGCCAGTAAGGCGGTGGCCATGGTCGGTGAGCAGGTACGCGACGACGTCGGCGACCCGGTTGGGTGCGCACGGCATGTCGACCTCGAGCGAGACCGCGTTGACGGTGATGTCGCGCTCACGCAGCTCGAGTGCGAGCCCTCGGGTGAGCACGTCTGTGGCGGCTTTGGTCGCAGCGTAGAGGCCGTAGGCCGGCAGGGATGAACCATCCGCTGAGCTGGTCAGATTGACGATGGCGCCGCCGTTACGAAGGTGACGAGCTGCCTCTCGGTTGACGATGAAGGTAGCCCGCGTGTTGATCCGGACCAGTGCGTCCAACACGTCGAGATCGACCTCGGCCACGGGAGTCGCGGTGACCGGGCTGCCCACGGCGTGGACCACGACGTCGATGCCGCCGAACACGGCGATCGTCTCGGCAAACAGTCTCTCTACGTCCAGATCGTCGGCGACGTCGGCGCGGACGGCCACGGCGTCGCTGTTGCCAGCAAGGATCGCTTCGACGGTCGACTCCGCCGCACGCCGGTCGTGGAGGTAGTTGACGACGACCGCGTATCCTCGGGCCGCCAGCAGGCGGATCGTCGCCCGGCCAACGCCGCGTGACCCTCCGGTAACGATTGCCACGCGACCCGCAGGCGACCCGTCGAGCGGGATGTTCATGGCACGAGTCTGGACGGCAGCACACCCCTTCGAACCAGGGTATTCCCGTGCCCCATCACCGGCCGTATCGTAACGGCATGGCCGCACCCCGGACGCCGGCCTTCAGAGGACGTGCTCGCGAACGCCAAGTCCTCGACGGCCTGCTGGACCGTGTTCGTGGCGGTGAGAGTGCGGTACTGGTCATCCGGGGTGAGGCCGGGATCGGCAAGACTGCGCTGATGCGCTACTGCGCGCGCCAGGCCTCAGGCTGCCGCCTGGGTCAGATCGCCGGCGTGGAGTCCGAGATGAAGTTGCCGTTCGCGGCGTTGCATCAGCTCTGCGGGCCGATGCTGGGCGGCCTGGCCGCGCTGCCGGAGCCGCAGGAGCGCGCGTTGCGTGTGGCGTTCGGGTTGGCGACGGGGACTGCTCCGGACCGGTTCGTGGTGGGTCTGGCGGTGCTGAGCCTGCTGGCCGAGAATGCCGCCGCGCGGCCGCTGGGCTGCCTGGTCGATGACGCTCAGTGGCTGGATGACGCCTCGTCTCAGGTGCTCGGGTTCGTCGGACGGCGGCTGCTGGCTGAGTCTGTGTTGCTCCTGTTCGCGGTCCGGGAGGCGGCCGGCGAGCGGATGTTTCCTGGTCTGCCGGCGCTGACAGTCGAAGGGCTCACCGACGAGGACGCGCGGGCGTTGCTGACAGCCACGGTCCCAGGTCATCTGGACGAGCGGGTTCGCGACCGGATCGTGGCCGAGACTCGGGGAAACCCGCTGGGGCTGCTGGAGCTGGCGAGAGGGTTGAGCGAAGCCGAGCTGGCCGGTGGCTTTGCCGGTCCGCCCACGGCGAGTCTGCCTAGTCGTCTCCAGGACCACTACCTGCAGCGGGTGCGGGCGCTGCCGGAGCCGACCCAGCGACTGATGCTGCTGGCTGCGGCCGACCCCACCGGGGACGCCACGCTGCTGTGGCGTGCCGCACCGACGCTGGGCCTGGGACGTGATGCGGCGGCCGCGGCCGATGCGGATCAGCTGCTGCAGGTCAGCTCCCAAGTGCGATTCCGGCACCCCCTGGTGCGGTCGGCTGCCTACACGGCCGGGTCCCCGGAGGATCGCCGCGCCGCCCACCTGACGCTCGCCGCGGCGACGGACGCCCAGACCGATCCGGAGCGCCGGGTGTGGCACCTGGCTGCCGCGGCCACCGGGCCGGACGAAGATGTGGCCGTCGCGCTCGAGCAGGTGGCGGTCAAGACCCAGGGCCGCGACGGGCTGGCGGCCGCGGCGGCCCTCCTCCAACGGTCGCTCGCCCTGACCGCCGAGCCGGCACGGCGCGCCGACCGAGCGCTGGCAGCCGCCCTCGCGAACTTGCACGCAGGCACGTTCGACGATGCGCTCGGC
>DATGVY010000092.1:0-3005 GCA_035299845.1 Streptosporangiaceae bacterium | reverse complement strand
GAGCCGCGATCCCAGGTTGTTCGCGCAGTGGAAATTCGGCGTAACCCCCTGACCGCTGGGCAATGGGAGCCCGTTGCGCGGAGACGTGCACGGCGGGTTCTGCGAGAGGCCGGGGGTGAAATTCCCCCGGCCTACTCACCTCGTGATCATGGTGTCGGGTGACCGGCATCATGCGGAGGAACTGCGGGAGGAGGTGGCGGCCGTGCTCGCACCACTGGGGCTGCGGCTGGCGCCGGAGAAGACCGCCGTAGTGCACATCGACGAGGGATTCGACTTCCTGGGTTTTCACATTCGCCGCCAGCGGAAACGCGGAACCCGGAAGTGGTACGTCTACACCAAGCCGTCCAGGAAGGCCATCCAGTCCATCAAGGATAAGGTATCGGAGAAGACGTACAGGTCAACCCGCCATCAGGACCTGGACGACGTCCTTCTGGGCATCAACCGGTCACTGGCGGGATGGGCGAACTACCACCGGCACGGCGTGTCCAAGGCCACCTTCGGCGTGGTCGATAACCATGCGTGGAATCGGCTGATGCGCTGGATCAGGGCCAAATACGCGGGCAAGTCCAAGCTGAGCATGGCAGAGATGCGGCGTCGCTTCTGCGACGTCGGATGGAGGTTCGCCTGCAACGGGGTCGTGTTCACCGGCGCATCCAGCGTCGCTGTGACCCGCTACCGCTACCGCGGCAGCAACATCCCGGCCCCGTGGACCCCGAAACCGCCAGCCACATAGTGGCGGAGGTCAGGGCAAGACACATGGAGCGCCCGGTGCGGTGAGAGTCGCACGCCGGGTGCGGCGGGGGGCCGCGGGAAACGGACGGTGGTGACACCGGAACCGCGCCCGCGGCCCGCCCCGATCATCGTCGGCTATCTGCGATGGCTGGGCTGGCTGAGCGACTGGCTGGCCGGGCAGGGCCTGGCCGCTGGCGCGCTGAACGAGGCGAGGGCCGGACGGTTCGCCGCGTCGATGCGCGAAGCCGGCCATCCGAAGATCACACCGGGCCGGCGCGCGACCATGCTGTGCTACCTGCGCGAGGCAGGGGCCATCCCGGCGGAACCGGCCAGCCCGTCATCTGCCACGCAGCGGCAGCAGCTGCTGGCTGCTTACCGCACGTACATGACCGCGCGGGATCTGGCCCCGGGGACCATCACCACGCGGCTGCGCGTGGCCGCGATGTTCCTCGATGGGCTCGGCGGTGATGCGGCCGGGGACGCCGTGACGCACCTGACACCCCGGCAGGTACTGGCGGTCCTCGGCTGCTGGGGCCGGCTGGCCAGGCGGCGCAGCAGCGAGCTGCGGGCATTCATGCGTTACCTGCACGCGGCCGGGCACACGGGCGAGGACCTGGCGGTGGTGATCTTCACGGCCCGGCCAGGGGCCGCGCCCCGCCGGGCGGCGCGGCTGGAAGCTGCTGAGGTCACCGCCGTGCTGGATGGCATCGAGCGGTCCGGGGAGCGCGGCTGCCGCGATTACGCGGTCCTGCTGCTGGTGGCCCGCCTGGGCCTGCGTGCCTGCGAGGTGTGCCGCCTGACCCTGGCCGACATCCGCTGGCGCGTCGGCACCCTGGTGATCCACCGCA
This sequence comes from Streptosporangiaceae bacterium, assembly GCA_035299845.1. Taxonomy (GTDB): domain Bacteria; phylum Actinomycetota; class Actinomycetes; order Streptosporangiales; family Streptosporangiaceae; genus Palsa-506. Next base: position 1,425 of record DATGVY010000092.1, on the reverse strand, counting down.
AGGGCGGGCGCGCCGAGGAGTTCCCGCTGCTGGCCGACATCGGCCAGGCGCTGGCCGGCTATCTGCAAGCACGCTCGCTGGTGGCGGGCACACGAGCGGTGTTCGTGACCACGGTAGCGCCCCGCCGCGCGATGACCAGGCAGGGAATCGGCCAGATCGTCCGGACGGCGTGCGCGCGTGCGGGCAGGCCCGCCGGGCCGCACCAGTTCCGCCACCTCCTGGGCGGCACCTTGCTGCAGGCCGGCGTGCCGCTGGCCGGAATTGCCCAGGTGCTCGGGCACCGGGCACTGGCAGTCACCTCCGGGTATGCCGCCCCTGGGCGGTCACAGATCGCGGACCTGATCCGGCCCTGGCCGCTCGCGGAGCCGCAATGACGAGCATGCAGGAGACCGTCGGCGACTACCTTGCCCTGCGCCGTGCCCTCGGCTACAAGCTGAAGCAGGACGGGCAGCTGCTGCGGGACTTCGCCGCCCGCCTGGATGCCGGCGATGTCCGGTACCTGACCGTCGAGGCCGCTGCCGCGTGGGCCACAGCCCCGCCGGGCGTGACCCCCTACTGGCACTCCTACCGGCTTCGCCCGGTCCGCCTGTTCTCCCGCTACCTGCACGCCCTCGACCACCGCCACGAGGTGATCCCCGGGGACCTGCTGCCTGGCCAGTACACCCGGGCGGCGCCCTACATATTCACCGCCGGCGAGGTGATCGCGCTGATGCATGCCGCCAGGCGGCTGAGCCGCAGGCTGCCAGCGGCCACCTACCAGGCCCTCATCGGAATGCTGGCGGTGACCGGAATGCGCCCTGGTGAGGCCTACGCGCTGGACCGGGACGACGTCGACCTGGACGCCGCCGCCATCACCATCACCAGCAGCAAGAACCACACCTGCCGCCAGCTTCCCCTGCACGCCACCACAGTGGACGCGCTGGCCGGCTACGCCCGCCACCGCGACCAGCTATGCCCGCACCCCGCCGGGCCCAGCTTCCTGGTCTCCGTCCGCGGCACCCGGCTGCACCCGCGTGTCGCAGGCGAGGTGTTCGCGGGCCTGGCCCGCTCGGCAGGGCTGCGGGCCCGCTCACCGCGGACCCGGCCGGTGCTCAGGTCATTCCGGCACACCTTCGCCGTCAGCACCCTGATCGGCTGGTACCAGGACGGCGCCGACGTCGATGCCCGCATGCCCGTCCTGTCGGGCTGGCTCGGGCATGCGGGCCCACGGTCCACCTACTGGTATTACTCCGATTCCCGGGTTATTCCGATACCCGTTCCCTTGCACGCGTGATGGGCCTGTGGCCTGGGATGACGCGCTCTCGCGACTGTCGCCTGCCGGGATAATCCGATGTCACTCCTTGAGCCCGCAGAGGCGCTGGATGATGTCCTCGCAGTCGTGCCACAACGGGGCCGGAAGAGGGCTCTGGCTTGTTGCGCTGTTTG
>DATGVY010000091.1:0-2366 GCA_035299845.1 Streptosporangiaceae bacterium | reverse complement strand
CGCCGACGCCGCGCTGGCATGGGCGACCAGCACCCCCCGGGCCAGCACCGACCCGGTGCACCAGGCCCGCCGGATGGATGTCGCGCGGATCTTCGCCCGGCACATGAAAACCCTGGACCCGGCCACCGAGATCCCCCCGGCGGACATCCTGGCCCGCCGCTACCGGCGGATCACCCCGTACCTGTACTCCCCGGACCAGATCGCCGCCCTGCTGCAGGCCGCAGCGGAGCTGGCGCCGCCGCTGCGGGCAGCGACCTGGCAAACCGTCCTCGGCCTGCTGGCCGTCAGCGGCCTGCGGGTCTCCGAGGCATGCCGCCTGGACCGTGGCGACGTCGACCTCGGCGACGGCGTGCTGACCATCCGGGACTCCAAGTTCGGCAAGTCACGCGACGTCCCGCTGCACCACACCGCGACGGCCGCGCTGTGCCGTTATGACCGGCTGCGTGACCAGCTATGCCCCGCGCCCGTTGTCCCGGCCTTCTTCGTCTCCACCCGCGGCACCCGCCTGGATTCCGCCAACATGCCCGCCGATTTCGCTGACCTGCTGCCGGCCGCGGGCATCGCCCCGGTGCCCGGGCGGCGACGCCAGCGCATCCACGACCTCCGCCATTATGCGGACGGCTGGGTTATGCGCCCTGCCGTGACGTTTCCGCTGGCAGGGGCGGCGGAGCTCGTGTTGCAGTCCGCATAATCCTCCTTGGGCTGGGGTCAGCGGCCCAGCGAGTCGAGCCAGCCGAGCAGGGACGAGTCCGAGGTCCAGTCCGGCAGGGCGTCCGGGGTGAGTGGTTCGTAGGCGTTCTCGATTGCTCTGCGTTTGGCCTCGGCGTCGGCTCTGGCGTAGATCTCGGTGGTGGAGACATCGGCGTGGCCGAGCAGGTCGCGGATGTAGATCAGGTTGACGCCGGCCTGGACCAGGTGCATGGCCCGGCTGCGCCGGAGCGTGTGAGGGGTGACCGGAAGGCCGGGAGCCCAGCCGGGGTCCTGTGCCCGGACGGCCCGCACGTGCCGGGCCAGCAGCTTGGCGACCCCGGACCGGGTCAGCCTGGAGTGGTTCGGCCCGGTGAACAGCGGGTCGGCGTCGGCGCCGACGCCGGGGTGCCGGTCGCGGTGGTCGAGGTAGCCGGCGACGAGCCGGGCGGTCGGGTCCATCACGGGCACGTACCGGATCTTGGAACCTTTCCCGCGGATCACCACAGTCATCGGGCTGGCGCGGCGGATGTCCGCGACGTCGAGGTCGCAGAGCTCCTGGACGCGGGCGGCGGTGTCGTAGGCCAGGGCGAGCAAGACGGTGTCCCTGACAGCGCGTGCGCTGGCCGTGCCGGGTTCGGCGAGCAGCATCTTGACCTCGTCGCCCGTCAGGTGTCCCAGCTGCGGGGCCGGGGTCTTCTTCTGCCGGATCGCGAGGACCTGGGTGACCTGGTCGAGATGGCCGGGCTGCTCGACGGCGGTGTAGCGGCAAAACGACTTGATCACCGCGAGGCGCTGGTTGCGGGTGGCTGCCGAGCAGCTCCGCTCGGCCTCCAGCCAGTCCAGGAACCGCAGGACCCGGGGCCGGTCGATGTCGGCCAGGTGCAGCTTCTCCGGCGGTATGCGCTCAGCGTCCCTGAACCAGGTGAGCAGCAGTTTCATCGCGTCCCGGTAGGAGGAAATGGTCTTTGGTGAGGCTGCGCGCTCCCCGGCCAGGTGGTCGATGAAGAACTTCGACAGCCAGCGCCCGGCAAGGTCTGGTGGCGGCGCGGGGCGCGGGTTCACGGCTCGTCCTCGGGTGGTGCGGGGATGACGTAGCCGAACCGGATCTGGGCCCTGGCCATCACCTCGGGGTAGGCGTCCGCGGTCAGCCTCAGGTAGTACTGGGTGCCGCGAAGGTCGGCATGGCCCATGTAGCACGCCAGGTAGGGCAGCATCGCGGCCAGGTCCGCGCCTTGCGCGGCCCAGCGTCTCAGGTTGGCGACGGCGAAGCCGTGGCGCAGCGAGTGCGGGTGCGGCCCGCCCGAAAAGTGGGGGATGCCGGCGTCGGCCAGGTAGCCGCGGAACCGCACGTATACGGTCGACTGGCTGATCGGCCTGCCTGCAGCGACGCTGTAGAAGAGGTAGTCGCTGCTTTCGGGGGCGGGGTGCGCGGCCGCGATGTAGCCCTCGAGGGTCGCGGCGAGCCGGCTGGTGACCGGCACGGTCCGGCTCTCGCCGTTCTTCGAGTCGCGGATCCGTAGCGTCCCGGCACGCGTGTCCACATCGGCCAGGCTCAGGCTGAGCGCCTCGGAAACCCTCAGCCCGGCACCGTACAACACCCTGAACAGGACCGGGTCGACCATCGCCTTGTTCGAGTAGCAGGACATGGCCTGGGAGTCGATCGCGGCGAACAAGCG
>DATGVY010000090.1:0-7766 GCA_035299845.1 Streptosporangiaceae bacterium | reverse complement strand
GTCGCCGCTGCGGTGGACGACCAAGTCAACCCGTCACCTGGCTGCGGCGCTGACCGCGGCCGGGCACAAGGTGTCGGCGCCGACGGTGGCGGCGCTGCTGAAGGAGGAGAGCTTCAGCCTGCAGGGCAACGCCAAGACGCTGGAGGGCGCGCGGCACGCCGACCGGGATGCCCAGTTCCGTTACATCAACGGCCAGGCCAGGGATCACATGGACGCCGGCGACCCGGTCATCAGCGTGGACGCCAAGAAGAAGGAGAATGTCGGGCCGTTCAGGCGGGGCGGCCGGGAATGGCAGCCCGGGGGCACCCCGGAGCGGGTGAACGTCCATGACTTTATTGACAAGGAACTGGGCAAGGTAACCCCCTACGGCGTGTACGACGTAGCCGGCAACGCCGGCTGGGTGAGCGTCGGCACCGATCACGACACCGCCGCCTTCGCGGTGGCCACCATCCGCACCTGGTGGGATAAGGCCGGCTCGGCCGCCTACCCCGATGCGCGGCGGCTGCTGATCACCGCCGACGGCGGCGGGTCCAACGGGTACCGGACCCGGCTGTGGAAGACCGAACTGGCCGCCCTCGCCGCGGAAACTGGCCTGCAGATCACCGTCTGCCACCTGCCACCAGGCACATCCAAGTGGAACAAGATCGAGCACCGGCTGTTCTCCCACATCTCGATGAACTGGCGCGGGCGGCCGCTGACCAGCCACGAGGTGATCGTGCAGACCATCGCCGCGACCGCCACCCGCACCGGGCTCACCGTCAGCGCCGAGCTCGACACCGGGAGCTACCCCAAGGGCATCAAGATCTCCGACCGGGAGATCCAGAACCTTGAGAAGCAGAAAGTGCTACGCCGCCACGACTTCCACGGCGAATGGAACTACTGCCTCGCCCCGGGCCCTACCTGAAACCAGCGTGTTATTCATTTGCGGGCGCTAAGTGGCTGGTCCTGGTTTTCTGGCTGATCGTTGTCGCGCTGGCGGGTCCGCTGGCCGGCAAGCTGATGGGCGTCGAGAAGAACGACGCGTCGGCGTGGCTGCCAGCCAGGGCGGAGTCGACTAAGGTCCTTGACTTGCAATCACGGTTCATCTCCAGCAACGTGTTTCCCGCTGTCGTGGTGTACGACCGCGCCTCCGGCCTGACCGCTGCCGACCGGGCGAAAGCGGCCGCTGACGTGCGGAGCTTCAAACAGCTGCCGGGCGTCGTGAGCAGGCAAGTCGCCGGCCCGATCGCCGCCAGGGACGGTCAGGCGATCGAGACCATCGTCCCGGTGAACCTGGGCAAGAACGGCTGGAACGGCGCCGGGAAGGCCGCCACCTCACTTCGCGCGGCGGCGACGTCCGACGCACGCGGCCTGAGCGTGCACATCACCGGCCCGCTGGGCACTGCCGCTGACTCGAGCAAGGCGTTCAAGGGCATCGACAGCACGCTGCTGTACGCGACACTGGCGGTTGTCATCGTGCTGCTGCTGATCACCTACCGCAGCCCGGTCCTGTGGCTGCTGCCAGTCATCACCGCGGGCGTCGCCCTGACCAGCGCGGAGGCGCTCATTTACCTCCTCGCCAGGCACGCCGGCCTGACCGTGAACGCGCAGAGCGCGGGCATCCTGTACGTGCTTGTCTTCGGCGCCGGCACTGACTATGCCCTGCTGCTGACCGCACGGTACCGGGAAGAGCTGCGCCGCCACGAGGACAGGCACCACGCGATGGCCGTGGCCCTCCGCCGGGCAGGTCCGGCGATCATCGCGAGCGCATGCACGGTCATGCTCAGTCTGCTGACGCTGGTCGTCGCCGAGCTGAACTCCACCAAGGGCATGGGCCCGGTGCTGGCCATCGGCGTCGGGGTCGCGCTGCTGGCCATGATCACGCTGCTCCCGGCGCTCCTGGTGATCTGCGGCCGGTGGGTTTTCTGGCCGGTCAAGCCGAAGTACGGCTCGGCCGAGCCCACTCACGCGGGTGTCTGGGCGCGGGTCGGCCGGGGCATTTGCCTCCCGGCCGCGGATCGTCTGGGTCAGCACCGCGCTGGTGCTCGGCGCGATGGCACTCGGGCTGACCGGACTGAAGGCCAGCGGCCTTTCGAATGCCGAGTCCTTCCGCGGCCACCCGGACTCGGTAGTCGGCGAGACTGTGCTGGCGCGCCACTTCCCGGCCGGCGCGGGGCAGCCCGTCGTCGTGGTCGGCAACGAGTCGGCGGCTGGGCGCTCCGGTCCGCGTTCAGCGGCACCAGCGGCATCACTGGCGTCACCCGGCCGGCCGTCCGGGCGGGCCATGCCTACCTGGAGGGAACGCTGACAGTCCCGCCGGACAGCCAGTCGGCCTATACGACGATCGACAGGGTGCGGTCGGCAGTCCATGCCGTTCCCGGCGCTGACGCCCTGGTGGGCGGAAACACGGCCATCAACCTCGACGTGCAGCGCGCTGCCGCGCATGACCGGAGCATCATTATCCCGATCATCCTGGCCGTGGTGTTCCTCATCCTCGCGCTGCTGCTGCGGGCAATTGTCGCGCCGGTGCTGCTCATCGCCACCGTGGTGCTGTCGTTCGGCGCCGCGCTCGGCGTCAGCGCGCTGGTCTTCAACAACCTGTTCAACTTCGGTGGCGCGGACACCTCATTCCCGCTGTTCGTCTTCGTGTTCCTGGTCGCCCTGGGCATCGACTACAACATATTCCTGATGACCCGGGTAAGGGAGGAGGCGAAGCGGCAGGGTACCAGGCGGGGCGCGCTCACCGGGCTTGCCGCGACCGGCGGGGTCATCACCTCGGCCGGCGCGGTGCTGGCCGGCACCTTCGCCGTCCTGGGCACGCTGCCGGTCACGTTCCTGACCGAGCTCGGCTTCGCGGTGGCCTTCGGCGTGCTGCTGGACACCATCGTCGTGCGGTCTGTCCTTGTCACTGCCCTCAACCTGGACATCGGGCAGTGGATCTGGTGGCCGAGCAGGCTCGCGAGGGAGCCAAGCCCGGAACCCGATCAGCTCGCCGAGCGGTCCACCGCCGTCCCGTAACCCTTGGGCACAAGGCCCGAGCCGGGTCAGCAGTCGGCCGAGATTGCTGGGCGGGCGGAATGCGGACCGCCAGGCGGCAGAACTGCGCTGGCAAGTCGCCGGCCACGGAATGTTAACGCAGTGGCAAGTAGATAGTCCGGCTCGGCACTGAATTCCCGGTATCCGGGATTAGCCCGTGGTCGTGCGGGTAAACATCCCGCCGGGCCGGCAAGTGATCCGGGCCTGCCGGGATTATTGGCAGGCGGCCGGGCGCATATCGCTGGCTCAGGGAAAATAGGTCGGCAGTCGGCTATCCTGGGGGAGGGTACGTTGACTACGCGAGGCGGCAGCTGGCGCTCAGCCACTGCCCGGAATGCCGGCAGGCCCGTCAGGCCTGCTGAGCCAGCCCTGAGGCTGTCGCGGTGAGTGTCTCGCCGGGCGATTCCGGCTCGGAAATTGTGGCCCCGGCCTGGGGCGGTCCGGCTGACGGAGCCGTTGCGAGGCGCGTCATTTCCTAACTGTGCCGATCGGCATCCCGCGATCTGAAGATGAGCGCACGCTGCGTCCTTGCCTGCCGCGAGCGCCGATTAAGGAGTCATTCGTGCCAACGGATTACGCCATGCTCAGTACCTATCCGCCGACCCAGTGCGGCCTGGCGACGTTCAGCGCGGCATTGATCGCTCACCTTCCAGAGCCAGCCGACAGCATAGGCGTCGTACGGGTGCTCGATGAGCCCGCACCGCGGAATTCGCCGCTAGTCGTGCATGACCTCATGAACGGCTCCGCAGCGAGCGCTGCGGGCGCGGTCGGGATAATCGACGGCTTCGACGTCGCGATAGTGCAGCATGAATACGGCATCTACGGCGGGCATGATGGCGAGGAGCTCATCCCGTTGCTGAACGCGCTGACCGTGCCGAGCATCGTGGTTCTGCACACGGTCCTGGCGGATCCGACAGCGCATCAGCGCATGGTCCTTGATGAGGTCATTGCTGCCGCCGATACGGTCGTCACGATGACGCAGACCGGGCGCTCGCGGGTACTCGACATCTACGGCACGAGCCCCGACAAGGTCTTCGTGATCCCGCATGGCGCCGCGGGCACCCTCGCGGCCAGGTCATCGTCGCGCCGCCGGCCTGGCCGGCCGCGGGTGCTGACCTGGGGGCTGCTGGGGCCGGGCAAGGGCATCGAGCATGCGATCGAGGCGGTCGCGCTGCTCCGCGAAGGCGGGCTGCGGGTGGACTACGCGGTCGCCGGGCAGACCCATCCGCGCGTACGCGCGCGCAGCGGCGAGGCCTATCGCCGGTCGCTGGAGACGCTGGCCCGGGCCCGGGGGGTCGGCGACAGCGTCCACTTCGACGACCGGTACCTGCCGGTCAGCGCACTGGTTGACCTCGTCGGCACCGCAGATGTGGTGCTGCTGCCCTACGACTCGGTGGAGCAGGTCACCTCCGGCGTCCTGATCGAGGCCGTTACCGCGGCCAAGCCGGTCATCTCCACCCGGTTCCCGCACGCGGTCGAGCTGCTCCGCGGCGGCGCGGGGCTGCTCGTCGAGCGACGAGACCCTGGCGGCATCGCCACTGCCCTGCGCAGCGCGCTCACCGAGCCCGGCCTGGCCGATCGGATGAGCCGCCGCGCAGCCGACATCGCGCCGCAGCTGCTATGGCCGGCCGTGGCGGCGTGCTACCGGGAGCTTGCCGCCGCGCTCACCAGGACTCCGGCGGGAGCCGTGGTATGACCTGCCCGCCCGCCCCGTTCCAGCATCTGGAGCGGATGACCGACGACGTCGGCTTGCTGGAGCACGCCAAGGGCATCGTGCCCCGGTACGAGCACGGTTACTGCGTCGACGACGTCGCCCGCGGCCTGATCGTGGTATGCCGCGAGCCATCACCATCGGCGGAGCTCGTTGCCCTGGCGCACCGCTACCTCAGCTTCCTCGTGCAGGCACAGGCGGCCGGCGGCCGGTTCCGCAACCGCCTCGGCTACGACCGGTGCTGGCATGACGATCCCGGTACGCAGGACTGCTGGGGTCGTGCCCTGTGGGGCCTCGGTACGGCTGCGCTACGGGGGCCAGCCCCAGGTATCCGTTCAGAATCTCTGGACCGGTTCAGCCAGGGCGCGCGGGCCCGGTCGCCGTGGCCGCATGCAATGGCGTTCGCGGCGCTTGGCGCCGCGGAAATCCTGGACGGCTGGCCTGCCCATTCGGGCGCGCTCAGCCTGCTGGCCAGCGCGGCCGCCGTTATCGGCGAGCCAGCCGCGGACCCGGCATGGCCGTGGCCGGAACCGAGGCTCAGCTACGCTAACGGGGCGATGGCCGAGGCGGTCATCGTGGCGGGCTGGAAGCTTGGGGATGACAAGGTGCTGCGCAATGGCCTGCGGATGCTCGAATGGCTGCTGGCGGGTGAGATCAGGAACGGACATCTGTCGGTAGTGCCGGCCGGAGGCTGGGGCCGCGGCGAGCCGCGCCCTGCGTTCGACCAGCAGCCGATCGAGGTGGCTGCGCTTGCCGACGCGTGCGTGCGCGCGGCTGCCGCCACCGGCGACACCAGCTGGCTGGCGGCCGTGGAAATGTGCGTGGCCTGGTTCCTCGGCGACAACGACGCCAAGGTCTCCCTGCTGGACGAGGAAACGGGCGGCGGCTGCGACGGCCTGACGGCCACCGGCCGCAACGGCAACCAGGGCGCCGAGTCCACGATCGCGATGATCTCCGTGCTGCAGCAGGGACGCCGCCTGATCGCCGCGGCCCGGTGACCGGCCCTGGCTCTGCGCGCGGGCTGCTGACCAGGACGCACCACCGGCTGCGCCCGGATGCATCCCGCCTGCTGAGCCGGCTGTTCGTGCCGGGCCAGGAGACCCTGACCCCGGGCGAGTCGCGGGCGATGGCCGTCATCGACCGCGTGCTGGCGATGAGCGAGGACGAGGCAGCCCGCACGCTCGACCGGACGATGGCCAGGTGCTCCGGCCGGTACCGCGACCTGGCGGAGACCCTGGAGCGCAACTTCGGGCTCGTCGCCCACCGGCTCGGCGGCGAGATCGAGGTCGGCTGTACGCGCCGCCGCCTGATCGGGGCATACTTCACCCAGCAGTACGCGCTGGAAGCTGCCGCGCTGTTCAACCCGTCGATCGTGCCGCATCCTGACCAGGCTGGCTGCGCGCCGGGAGACGTCCGCTTCGTGATGAGCCTGCGGGCGGTCGGCGAAGGCCATCTGTCCAGCATTGAGTTCAGGACCGGAACGGTCAGCGGCAGTGGCGAGATCAGCGTTGACCCGCCTGGCCCGTTTCCCGATATCGGGCGCTCTCGCCCCGTCGCCTACGACCGGGTGCTCTTCCAGGACAAGCTCGCCGAGCTTGGCCACGAGGACGAGAATGCGCAGTTCCTCTGGAGCCTGCTGCCTGCCCGCTTCAGCATGGCCGAGCTTGATGCCGCCGTCGCAGAGCTTTCCCTCCAGCAGGTGATGCGCGGCGACTCGGTGGGGCTGGTCGACTGGGTCCGCTGGATGGCGGCATCCAACTACGAGGTCGAGTTCGACGAGCGGCACGAGATCTCCGAGCGGGTGCTGTGGCCCAGCGGCCCGGCCGAGAGCCACGGCATGGAGGACGCGCGGTTCGTGCGCTTTGTCGATGACGAGGACGCCAGCGCCGGCCGCGGCGGTGGTCCGGTCTATTTCGCGACGTACTCGGCGTTCGATGGCCGGAGGGTCGCCTCGCACCTGCTCGAGACCGCGGACTTCCGGATCTTCACCGTGTCGCAGCTCTCCGGCCAGTCGACCGGTAACAAGGGCATGGCACTGTTCCCGCGCCGCATCGGGGGCCGGTACGCCGCGCTGTCCCGCTGGGACAGGGAGAGCAACGCGGTCGCGTACTCCGCCGACGGCCATTGCTGGGGCGAGGCCGTCACGGTGCAGGCGCCTGCCCGGCCATGGGAGCTCATCCAGCTCGGCAACTGCGGCTCTCCGCTGCCGACCCCGGCCGGCTGGCTGGTCTTCACGCACGGTGTCGGGCCGATGCGGGAGTATGCGATTGGCGCCATCCTGCTCGACCTGGCCGAGCCCGAGCGGCTGATAGCCGCGCTGCCCGAGCCGCTGCTGGTGGCGGAGGGGCATGAGCGTGAGGGATACGTGCCTGACGTGGTGTACTCCTGCGGTTCGCTGCTGCACCGGGACACGGTGGTGCTTCCCTACGGCTGCAGCGATTCCTCCGTACGGTTCGCCATCGTGGACCTTCCGCTGCTGCTCGACCGGTTCGCAGCGGCCTGACCCGGTGCTGCGCCGCCGACCCGGTGCTCGCGCCGCCTGACCCGGTGCTCGCGCCCCTGCGCGGCGGTCAGGGAGCAGCGACCGCGATCAGTCCCTGGCTGGCGTGACCTCTGCCATCCGCGACCAGTCCTCACCCGGCACCTGCACGTTGATGATCTGCGGCGTCTCCGCGACTACCTCGGGCATCCACGCCATCGCGGCCTTGAAGTGGCCGGAGTTCACGTGCGCCGCGGCCGCGTCGTCCTGGAACGCCTCGACCAGCACGAACTGGTCCGGATTGTCGACGCTCTTTGACCACTCGAAGAAGATGTTGCCCGGCTCGCTCCTGGTGGCCCGGGTGAATGGCTCGACGAGGGTGAGCCACTCCTCGCTCCGCTCGGGCCGGATGGTCCACTTGACGACGATGAAGATCATGGGTGTTCCTTCAGCTCGGGTGCGGCCCGCAGGCGAGTGTGATGACCGGCGACCGGCGTCTGGCCGGTTATGGACATTTTAGGAGAAGCGGGCGGCCGATAGGCTTCGTACTCCCGTTGGAGA
>DATGVY010000089.1:0-22144 GCA_035299845.1 Streptosporangiaceae bacterium | reverse complement strand
CCCGCTACACCGGGCCAGGCGGCTGGAGAAGGATCTCGGCACCCCTGCGCGTATCTACTACAAGTACGAGGGCGGCAGCCCGGCAGGCTCACACAAGCCCAACACCGCCGTGCCACAGGCGTACTACAACGCCGCTGAGGGCGTGCGGAAGCTGACCACCGAGACCGGCGCTGGCCAGTGGGGCAGCGCCCTGGCATTCGCGTCCTCGCTGTTCGGCATTGACCTCGAGGTGTGGATGGTCCGGGCGTCCTACGACCAGAAGCCCTACCGCAAGATGCTGATGGAGACCTACGGCGCGACCGTGCACCCGAGCCCGTCCGACATGACGTCGGCCGGCCGGGCGGTGCTCGCCGAGCACCCGGATTCGACCGGCAGCCTGGGCATCGCGATCAGCGAGGCAGTCGAGGTGGCTGGCGGCGATCCGGCCGCCCGCTACTCACTCGGCAGCGTGCTCAACCACGTGCTCATGCACCAGACGATCATCGGCGAGGAGGCCATCAAGCAGCTCGCCCAGGCCGGCGACACGCCGGACGTCATTGTCGGCTGCACCGGCGGCGGGTCCAACTTCGGCGGCCTGGCCTTTCCGTTCCTGAGAGAGAAGCTGGCCGGGAAGATCAACCCGGTGATCCGGGCCGTCGAGCCTGCCGCCTGCCCGTCGTTCACCCGCGGCGTCTACGCCTATGACTTCGGCGATACCGCGGGCTTCACCCCGCTGCTGAAGATGCACACGCTGGGTCATGAGTTCATCCCGGACCCGATCCACGCCGGCGGCCTGCGCTACCACGGGATGTCCCCGCTGCTGTCGCACATTTACGAGCTTGGCCTGATCGAGGCCATCGCGAAGCCGCAGTCGGACTGCTTCGAGGCGGGAGTGCGGTTCGCCAGAACCGAGGGCATCGTGCCGGCGCCCGAGCCTACGCATGCGGTGGCCGCCTGCATCGAGGAAGCGCTGCGCTGCAAGGAAACCGGCGAGGAGAAGGTGATCCTGATGGCCCTGTGCGGTCATGGCCTGCTCGACCTGCCGGCCTACGCCGATTACCTGTCGGGCCAGCTGCGCGACTACGAGCTGGCCGAGCAGGCGATCGATGACGCGCTCCGCGGCCTGCCTGCCGGCGTGTGAGTTACCCGCCACACAATCTCGCCCAGGCCGTGCGGCGGTAAATCCTTTTGCCGCCGCACGGCGCGAGCCGCCGACGGTTACCTCGGGCCAGGCGCGTTCCATGATCCCGGGGATTTCTCAGTCGCTACGACTGAGAAATCCCCGGGATCATGAAAGCACCGGGCGGGGCAGCACGTGCAGGACCGCGAGCGCCGTCAGTAGCCGGGCGGGGCGGGGAAGCCGCCGACGGCGGTCTCGTAGGCACGGGCAACCCGCAGGCAGACATCGTCTGCGAAATGGCGGCCGACGATCATCATCCCGGCTGGCAGGCCGCCCGGCGGACCGCCGGGCACCCGCGCGAGCCCGGCGGGCACCGAAATAGCCGGATGCCCGGTCACGTCGATCGGCGCGGTGTTGACGATCATCTCCAATGACCGGGCAACGGACTCCTCGCGGCTCGCCGACGGCGCGGGAATGACCGAGGCCACGATCGGCAGCGTCGGCATGACCAGCGCGTCCAGGCCGGCCAGCGCGGCGTCATAGGCAGCCGCAAGCTCGACCGCGAGATTCCTGGCCATCGCGTAATACCGGCCGTCGCCGCGGTCGATGGCATAACGCCCGCACAAGACCACCATCTTGACCGTCTCCGGCAGCTCGTCAGCGTGCTCCCGGCGGCCACGCCCGTAGTGCGCGATGAGCTCCGGGTCATAGAGCCCCGCCGAGTTCATCCCGTAGCCGTTCCCGTCGATCATCTGGCCGACCACCCCGTCAGTGGCGATCACGTTCCAGACGTGCATTCCGTCGCGGTGCCACGGGATGCTGACGGGCGTGACCTCGGCACCGGCCGCGGCAAGCACGCCGACGGCCGCCCGGACGGTCTCGTCCACCTCCGGCTGGGACAGGCCCGGGATGGCGAACCCCTCCTCGACCACGCCGAGCCGCAGCCCGGCGGCGCCGGCGTCCAGGACAGCGAGGTAATCAGCGGGCGGCGGGACCTGGCGCTGTCGCGGGTCCAGCCCGTCCGAGCCGGCCAGCACGCCGAGCAGCACCGCAGCGTCCCGCACGGTGCGCGTGATCGGCCCCAGGTGATCCAGCGTGTTCTCGATCGGGAACGCGCCGGTATACGGCACGAGACCGTGCGTGGGCTTGTGCCCGACCGTGCCGCAGAACGCGCTGGGAATCCGGATCGAGCCGCCCTGGTCGCCGCCGAGCGCCAGGTCAGCGTGGCCGGAGGCGACCAGCGCCGCGCTGCCGCTCGATGATCCGCCCGCCGACCGGGACAGTTCCCACGGATTGCGGACCGGCCCGGTCCGTGACGTGTGGCTGCCGCCGGAGAAGCACAGGTCCTCGCAGACGGCCTTCCCCGTGATGGTTGCCCCGGCGGCCAGCAGCCGGGTCACCACCGTGGCGTCACGCCGCGGCACGAACCCCTCGACTACGGCCGACCCGTTCATCATCGGCACGCCCGCGACCGCGATATTGTCCTTCACCGCCACCCGCCGGCCGGCCAGCGGGCCATCTCCGCCGCCGGTGATCTCGGTGATGACGTACCAGGCGCCCAGCTCGTTGCCGGCGGCGCCCGGCCACTCATGCGGCCGGGCGGGCGGCGCCGGTAGCCGCGCCTCGTAGAGCCGCTGCACCGCGTCATAGGACCCGAGCGCGCCGGTGACAAGTCCGCGGAACGACTCCAGGTCGCCAGGCGACAGCGTGAAGCCGTACTGCGCGGCGATCTTGGCAAGGTCGTCGCTGCTGGGTGGCGGGATGGCCATCACGGCCTCCTAGTCGCGAGGGATCACGGGCGGACTCGGCCTGACGTCGCACAGCGCAGGCCGTGGTTCTCGAAGATCGCGAAGCACTGTCTGGGCGGCGCGGCGCACGGCAATGCCTCCCGATCTTCGCCCAACTTCCGCGTCAGGAACAAGACCTTGACAACGCCACAACACTCCCGCGGGCCCGGCGGCACCCGGATCGCCCGGTCCCGGCAAGGGAAGTCTTCCCTGGCCCGCGTCAACCACCCCATCTCCCCGGGAGTCCGGCTCATAGCGGGCTACCTCCGCAGGCCCGTGACCGGGATATCCGTCGGCGTGACCGGCAGGGGAAGCACTGAGGGGACACATGCGGAAGATAAATGGCCGGGTGCTGAGTGCCATGCTGGCAATCGGCGCCTGCCTGCTCACCGCTGCATTCGCAGCGGTACTTTCCGGGTCAAGCCGCATGCACTGGCCGACATTTCCGGCTGAGGCTGGCGGGCGGCCGGCCTGCCGGGCGTCGTCCATTTGCGGCCAAAGGTGAGTTCCCCGCGGCACGCCACTGCCGCCTACGGCTTCGCTCATGCCATCGGCGGCAGTGGCTGGCCCAGGTGGCAGCCGTGCCCGGTCAGCCGCGCCCGGTCAGCCGCGCCCGGTCAGTCGCGGCTCAGGTGACGGGGACTGCCGCGGCCGGGACGCGGACGGTCACCCCACCAGCCGGGACGGTCACGGCACCGGCCGGCCAGCTGACCCCGGCGGTTCCTGCCTCCTGGCGCTGCCGCAGCGGGCGCCGCGGCAGCGCGAAGAACGCGGCTACTGCGGAGACGAGCGCCACGGCCGCGGCGAGGCGGATTCCCATGGCCATCGCGTGCACGAAGGCGGCGTGCGCGGCTGCCACGAGCTCGCTGCCCTGCAGTCCGCCGATGCGCTGTCCGGCAATGTCAGCGGCGGCGACTGAGCTGGTCGCCACATGGACGATGTGACTTGGCGCGTGCGAAGCGGCGAGCACGCTGCCGAGCCGCGAGTGGTAGACGGCGGCCGACAGGCTGCCGACGATCGCGATGCCCAGGGCGCCGCCAACCTCACGGATCGTGTCGTTGATGGCGCTGCCGGCCCCGGCCTGGTGCGCGGGCACCGTCGTCATGATGGTCGTGCTGGCCGGCGCCATCACCAGTCCCATCCCGGCACCCATGATCGCGACCGCGAGCGCGACCGGCGGGTAGGCCGTGTGCACGCCTGCCGTCGACAGGTCGAGCAGGCCGCCGCCCATCAGCGCCATCCCGGCCGAGATGATCACGCGGGTGCCGAGGCGCTTGGCGAGCAGCGGCGACAGCGGTGACATGGCCCCCATGGCGAACGCGAACGGCAGGGCGCGAACGCCGGCCGACAGCGGGCTGTAGCCGTGCACCAGCTGCAGGTACTGGGTGAGCACGAACAGGCTGCCGAACAGGGCGAAGAAGATCACGGTCACCGATGCCGCGGCGGTAGAGAAGGCCCGCGAGGTGAAGATTCTCAGATCGATGAGCGGGTGCTCGATGCGCAGCTCCCACCAGGCGAAGATGCCCAGCGCGGCGAGCCCGGCCGCAAACTCGGCGAGGGTGGTAGTGCCGGTCCAGCCGCGGGTTGGCGCCTCGATGATGGCGTCCACGATGGCGAAGAGCGCACCGGCCACCAGCAGCGTGCCGGGCAGGTCGAGGCGGTGAGTGCCGGGCTCGGCGGTCTCCGGCACCGTCATCAGCACGCCGGCCATTGCGAGGGCAACCAGCGGGACGTTGATCAGGAAGACGCTGCCCCACCAGAAATGCGTGAGCAGCAGCCCGCCGAGGGTGGGGCCGATCACGATGCCGACGCCGGCCACGGCCGACCAGGCGGCGATCGCCTGCGGGCGCTCCTTCGGCGGGAAGACGGCGTTCAGGATGGACAGCGTGGCCGGCATGACGAACGCGGCACCGAGGCCCATCACAACGCGCGCGGCGATCAGCATGCCGGTGCCGGACGAGAACGCCGCGGCAGTGCTGCCGACGGCGAAGACCGCCAGCCCGCCCAGCAGCGAGAGCCTGCGGCCGTACCGGTCGCCGAGCGCCCCGGCCGGGATCAGCAGCGCCGCGAAGCACAGCGTGTAGGCGTCCGTAATCCACTGCAGTGAGCTTGTGCCCGCGTGCAGCACCCGGGCGAGAGTGGGCAGAGCGGTATTGAGGATGGTGTTGTCGATCACCACGACCAGCAGGCTCAGGCAGAGCACGAGCAGGATCTGCCGCCGGCGGGGGTGGCCGCCGGGCCAGCGGGAGTCTGCCTGGCCGCCGCTGGCCGGCGCGGCACGCAGCGGCGCCACGGGGCGGCGCGCGGCAGGGACCAGGCGGGTGGAGGGCGTCCTGCTCATCACAATCTCCTTACAACTGCTTGCTTACATACGTTGGCTTACAGACGTAAGCATAGACATATGAGCTAACAGATGTAAAGTGGAGACGTGGAATCGGTAGCAGAGAGCAGGACGCCGCAGGCAGGGACCATGGCCGCGGCCAGCGCCGCGGCCAGGACGCGGCGTCGGCAGCGGAACGCCCGCGGCCAGGGATCCAGGCTGACGAAGGACATCGTGTCCGGCGCACTCGCGCTGATCGAGCGCACCGGCTCGCACGAGGCCGTCACGCTGCGCGCGGTAGCCCGCGAGGTCGGCATCGCCGCCCCGTCGATCTATGCGCACTTCCCCGACCGGGATGCCGTCCTCATGGCCGCCGTCATGCGGATCTTCGACGAGCTGACGGAGGTCATCGAGGCGGCGGCGGAGTCGGCGGGGCCGGACCCGGTGGCCCGGCTGGTCGCCGGATGCGAGGCGTACGTGGCCTTCGGGCTCGCGCATCCGGCCCGCTACGGCGTGCTGTTCTCCGGCCGCCAGATCGCGGCACAGGACTACTGCAAGCCGGTCCCGATCGGCCCCGACGGCCGGCCGGTACTCGAATTCGGCGCCGAGTCGTTCGCCCTGCTCGTCAAGTCCATCGAGAACTGTGTCACGGCCGGCGCGTCCGCGAGCGCCGATGTCGTCGCGGACGCCACGGCAGTGTGGGTCGCGATGCACGGCACCGTCACCCTGCGAACGTCGCTGCCGGGCTTCCCCTGGCCCGACCCCGGCACGTTCGTCCGCCAGCTCGTACTCTCGCTCGCCCGGATAACTGCCTGACGTCGCCGGCCCGCGCCGGGAGTGCCTGTCAGCTGCCGGGCGCTGGCGGCCTGGCGGCATCCGCCACCAAGCCGGGCGCGATGGGGGCGCCAAGAGTCGGCGCGGTGAAGCGGTCGCGGCGGTATGCCCCCGGCGGGCGCCCGTAAGCGCGGCTGAATGCCTTCGAGAAGGACGCCTCGTTCTCGTAGCCGGCCAGCCGGGCCACGTGACGCACGTTCTTGGTGGTAGTGGACAGGTAGCCCGCTGCCCGGCTGAGCCGAAGCCGGGTCAGGTAGCCGATCGGCGGTTCTCCCATCACCGCGCGGAATCTGACAGTGAACGAGGTCCGCGACATGCCCGCCAGGCGGGCGAGCTCGTTGACCGTCCAGTGCAGTTCGGGCTGGCCGCGCAGCATTTTCACGACGCGCGCGATGCCAGGGTCAAGTGAGGCCGCCAGCCGGGCAGTCGCTGGACCGTCCGCAGCAGCCAGGTAGCTGCGCAAGGCCTGGCTAAGGAGCACGTCAGCGAGCTTCGCAAAGATCGCGGATGCTCCGGGCGCACTGGTGCCTGCCTCCTCCTGGAGCATGGCGAAGAGCGGTTCGAGCCAGCGGGTCAGCCCGGCTCCGGCAGCGTTGAGCACCAGCGTCCTTGGCAGCAGGTCAGCCAGCTCATCCGGCAGCGAACGGCGCAGCTCGAAACCGCCGCATAGCAGCCGGGTCCGGGCTCCGTCGCCGCCGTAGGCCAGCCGGCCATCATCGGCCACGGGATGGTCGAGCAGGATCCTGTCCAGGAACTGCACCGCTGATCCCGGCCGGTCCTGCACGATGTGGCCATCCCCGAGCGGTAGCAGGACGAGGTCGCCGCCTGCGAGCGTCACCGGCTCGTCGCCGCAGGTCAGCACCGCCGCGCCGCGAAGGACTACGTGGAACTTGGCGACCGGTGAGCGCTCGACCTCGAAGCCCCAGGGGGCGGCGAAGTCGGAGAGGCAGTACACGGCGCTGCGAACGTTGATCGCTCCCAGCATCGTGCTGAGTTCGTCAACGCGGCGGCCGTTGAGACGGTCCATGACCCCTCCGTCCCCTGGGGTGACACCCAACTTAGCCGCCGGGCGATGTGCCGGCGGCGGCGGCGGCCGATCGGACATGCATTCTGTCCCATCGGACATTGCCCTGGGCAGATGCGGCCGACGAAACTAGGCGAGCGACCGGGTGCTCCGCCCGGCGGGCGGATCCGGGCCGCGATGCGCGGGGGTTCCCGCTTTCATCATTTGCCATCTGGAGGTTACGTCAGTGCCGAAATTCCTAGTGACGTATCACGGCGGCACCATGCCGACGTCGGAAGAGGGACTCCAGCAGGTCACGGCCGCGTTCGGTGCATGGGCCGCTGGTGCGGGTAAGGCCCTGGTCGATCCTGGCGCACCGCTGGGCAAGTCCAGGACCGTCAGCACCGAATCTGTTACCGAGGGCATTGCTCAGGGCCCGGTGAATGGCTACTCCGTCCTCGAGGCCGCGGATCTCGACAGCGCGGTCAGCCTCGTCCGCAATCACCCCTTCGTCGCGCGTGGCGGCGCACTGCAGGTGAGCGCGGCCGTCACCCCCTGACGCGCTGCGCGGGGACGCGCCCTTCGGCTGCCCTCGGCGCTGGTGGCGTCGAGGGCAGGCGCGTCGTCAGGTGCGGGTCGTCACGGCGTGACGGGGAGATCAAGCTGGGCTTGCGCGGCTTCCTTCTCCCGGTTCCGCACGGTGAGCGCCGCGGCCAGGAATGCGAGCGGGACGGCGGGAATCACGTACCGGTAGGTGTACTCGTGCTCCGCCACCGGCACGACGAGGAGCACGACGGCCGATGTCCAGGCGAGCAGGCCTGCCGCGCTGCGGCTGCGCCGGATGCAGAGGCCGGCCAGCCCGGTCAGCAGGATCAGCCCGAAGATCGGGCCCGGCAGGTGGATATGGCCCTGGTACCGGGAAACATGGCCCTGGTACCGGGAAACAAGGCCCGCCCACGGTTCCTGCAGCCGCGTCCCGGTACGCACGACAAGGTAGGGCGCTATGCCTGCGGTGGTGCCGAGGTAGCCGCGCGGACAGCCGACGGCCGACCCGCTGAGTGCCCGGGCCTGCGCATCGCCAGACGGCGCCGAATGTTACCAGCATGAACTCGCCGAGTACTCGCGAATGAGACGTAAGCCCAGCCCCTTCACCGCATCGACCTCTGCTCACCGCATCGATATCTGCGGTTCTGCCGGTCGCGCCCGCACTGGCCACGTTCCGGCGGCGACAAGCCCGCTGGTCGCGGCATGCCGCTCACGCCGGGCATAGTTCCTCTGCCGCCCTCTTGCCGCGCCCTTATCGCAGCCCAGCCCGGCCGGGAGCCAGCCAGGGACGACCGCGCTGGGCCGCCTAATTTGAACGTGTTCAGAATCACATAGACAGCGCGGTGCTGTGCGAGCAAACTTGAACATGTTCAAGATTGTTTCGGCCGCAGGGAGCAGCCATGGGCATGGTCATCACCTACCTCCTTTACCTCCTGATCAGCGTCGGGATCACTGTCTTCGTAGGCTCGGCCCTCTCCCGCAGCGGCCGGACCTTCCTGCTCGACGTCTTCGGCGGGAACGAAAGCCTCGCCGAGGCCGTCAACCGGCTGCTCGTCGTCGGTTTCTATCTGCTGAACCTCGGGTTCGTGACCCTGACCCTGCGGGCCACCGGCGAGATCAGCGGAGCCCGTCAGGCAGTCCAGCTGCTCTCGGTCAAGATCGGCGAGATGCTCCTGGTCATCGGCGCGCTGCACTTCGCGAACCTGGCGCTCTTCACCCGGCTCCGGCGCCGTTCCCAGCAGCAGCCGTTCCCGCCGGCCGGCCGCGTGCAGCAGCAGCCGTTTCCGCCGACCGGCCGCGTGCAGCGGCAGCCGCTCGCCGCGGGCTCCCGGAGCAAGGGCCTACAGTGACCGATGTGGCGGAGGCGGGACGGACACCGCGCGCCGAGCAGACCAGGGTGGCCATCACCGAGGCGGCCCTGGAACTGTTCCGGGAGCGCGGCTACGAGGCAGCCACCATGCGGGCGATCGCCGAGCGGGCTGGTGTCTCCACCGGCAACGCTTACTACTACTTCAGCTCCAAGGAAGAGCTCATCCAGGAGTTCTACGTCCGCAACCATGCGCGGCACCTGGCTGCCTGCCGTGACGTGCTCGCGGCTGAGGCCGACCTCTCCGCCCGGCTGAGGGGCACCGTTCGCGCCCTGATCGATGTGTCGGCGCCGTACCACGCCTTCGCCGCCACTTTCTACAAGCACGCGGCTGAACCGGCCAGTCCGCTGAGCCCGTTCAGCGCGCAGTCGAGTCCGGTGCGGGATGCGGCCATCGCGACCTACCGGGAAGTCGTCGAGGGATCGTCGGCCCGGATCGGCCCCGACCTCCGGGACCGCCTGCCTGAGCTGCTGTGGCTGTACTCGATGGGCATCATCCTGTACTGGGTGCACGACACCTCGCCCGGCTGCGCCAGGACCTACCGGCTGATCGACATGACGGTTCCGATCGCCGGCCGGCTGGTGGCAGCCGCCCGCATCCCGGTGCTCCGCGCCACCGCGCGGGACATCACCGCCATCCTTGACGAGCTGCGTGGCTGACGCCAGGCGGCGCCGTGATTACCGTGTTTGCTGTGGCGATCGACCTGAACGAGCTGCGGGTGCACGTGCACCGCCAGTTCGCCGAGCATGCGCGGGCCGTGCGACCGGACGAGGTCGCGGCGGCCTTCGGGGTGACGGCTGCCGATGCGCTTGACGCGCTTCGCGCGCTGGACGACGCGCACCTGCTGGTGCTCGATCCCGGCCGCCAGCGCAATCTCGTTCCTGGCGCTGCGGGACATCGTGTTCGTGCTGACTTCCTGCTCGGTCGACTACTGGCCGCTCAACAACGGGCGCTGCACTCCGCTGCAGATCCTGGTGATCGCCGGATGACATGGACCACCATGCGACTGCGAACGCGCCTGCGGCGGCAGCAGATCTGCGAATGCCCGTGTCGGACTATCGCGAGGGCCGAACTATCGCGTGGCCGGACCCGGCCATCCGAGTGGATGACCGGGTCCGGAATGCTGGTGCGCGCTCAGCGCAGATCAGCGGCGCCGCCAGGTGCTCCCGTCCCACTCCCATGTGGTTCTGGGGAAGCTGCCGATGGTGACCCCGGCGAAGAGCACTACCCGATGCAGCGCCCGGTCGTAGGTCATCGAGCCGTATGCCCGGGGTGCGGGCGAGTTGGCCGGGCTCTGCTGAATCCAGGTGCTGCCGTCCCAGGTCCACGTGTCGTTGCTATACGTGCCGAGCCCCGGGTCGCCGCCGAAGACCACCAGCTGGCGGCTGGCCCTGTCATATGCAGCCTGCCAGGCGGTGCTCACCACGCCCGGCGAGGTGGCCGGGTTCAGCTGGGTCCAGGTGCTGCCGTCCCAGGCCCAGGTGTCGCCCAGGCGCCCCGCGTCGCTGTTGAAGCCGCCGAACAGGATCGATCTCTGGCTCGCGACGTCGTACGCCAGCGAGTCGGTGTCACGCGCTGAGGGTGCGGCGGCCGGGTTCAGCTGGGTCCAGGTGCTGCCATTCCAGGCCCAGGTGTCACCGAGGTATGCGCCGTCGTAGCCGCCGAACAGGATCACCCGGTGGCGGGCCTGGTCATAGACCAGGTCAGCGTTGTGCCGGGCCGGCGGCGAGACGGCCGGGTGCAGTCGCTTCCAGGTGGCGCCGTTCCAGGTCCAGGTATCGGCCTGGTAGCCCCCGCCGGAAAAGGGCTTGGTGCTGCCGCCGAAGAGCAGCAGCTGCTGTGTGGCGCCATCCCAGACCATGGCCGCACCGGTCCGCGCGGAGGGCGCGGCAGCCGGGTGCCGCCTGGTCCAGCAGGCGCCGTTCCAGGTCCACGTGTCGCCGTAGGACGTGAAGAAGTTGGCGCCGCCGAAGAGCACTGCGTCCTTCTGCGCCGGATCGTAGGCGAATGAGGCCCATTCACGGCCAGGCGGCGTGACACACAGTTGCCGCAGACGCGAGGCCGCGTGCGCGGGAGCGCCGACCGCGGCCAGCGCCGCAAGAGCGGCCAGCGTCGCGGCGGCCATGACAGCTAAGCTTCGCCTCGCCTGAGCCTGTAACCAGCTAGTGAACATTTGATGTCATCCCCGTTCGGTCGCAATGCACCCCGCCCCCCTAGGCGGAGCCCGGCTCCGGCCCGCGGGCCGGTTACGCATAGCCCGCGCGGCCAAGCCTTGCAACTAAGGGGACGCCGGGCTGTGCTATCCGGTTTACCCGGTTTACCCCCCCGCTGCCGGGCCAAGATCACGCAGCCCATCGGCGAGCGCCGCCGCGCCAGGCGCGCCTTCTGCCGGGGCTGCACAAATGGGCATAATCCTTTAGCGCAGGACACCTCATCAGCCCTGCCGGTCGCCAGCAGCCGCCCGTGCCTACCCAGGAGGCATCGCCCATGCCGGACAGCCCGATCACTGACCAGCCCGCGTTCGACCGGGAGCACGTCGCTGGGCTGATCAGCCGCGAGCGGGAGACCTACGGCCAGCGCCACGCCCGGTCCGGGCACGCCTTCGGCACCGGGGGCACGAACCTCCTCGGCGGCGTGCCGATGACCTGGATGCGCATGTGGCCGGGCGGGTTCCCCATCTGCTTCGCCGAAGCCCACGGGGCACGGCTGACCGACATCGACGGCAACGCCTTCATCGACTTCTGCCTCGGCGATACCGGCGCCATGGCGGGCCACTCTCCCGCCGCGACGGTGGCCGCGGTGACCCGCCGGTACGGCGAGCTAGGCGGCGCGTCGACGATGCTGCCGACCGAGGACGCCGGCTGGGTGGCCGCCGACCTTGCCCGGCGCTTCGGACCTGCGCGCTGGAGCTTCACGCTCACCGCGACCGACGCCAACCGGTGGGCCATCCGGCTCGCGCGGCAGCTCACCGGCCGGCCGAAGATCCTGGTGTTCAGCTACTGCTATCACGGCAGCGTGGACGAGACCTTCATCGTCGCCGGGCCGCGGCGCGAGCCCTTGGGCCGGCAACGTCGGCGCCCCGGTCGATCCGCGGCAGACCACCCGCGTGGCCGAGTTCAACGACCTGGCCACGCTCGAGCGCGAGCTCGCCGCAGGCGACGTGGCCACCGTCCTGATGGAACCCGCCCTGACCAACATCGGCATCGTGCTGCCCGAGCCCGGCTACCTGGCGGCTGTCCGCGCTCTGACCCGCCGTTACGGCTGCCTGCTCATCAACGATGAGACGCACACATTCAGCGCCGGCGCCGGCGGCTGCACCCGCGCCTGGAACCTTGATCCGGACATCGTGACGATCGGCAAGTCGATCGCCGGCGGCATACCGGCGGGCGCGTACGGCCTGTCCGAGGCGCTGGCTGACCGCATCCTGGCCGACACCGGCGCCGACATCGAGGATGTCGGCGGGGTCGGCGGCACGCGGGCCGGGAACGCGCTCTCCGTCGCCGCGATGCGCGCCACGCTGGAGCACGTGCTCACCGACGCCGCGTTCGACAGCATGATCGCGGTGGCCGGCCAGTTCACCGCCGGCATCCAGGACGTGATCACCTCCCGCGGCCTGCCGTGGACGATCACTCAGCTGGGCGCGCGCGCCGAGTACCGGTTCTGCCCGGCGCCGCCGCGGACAGGGGGCGAATCGGAAGCGGCGGCGGACCCGCTACTCGATGAGTACCTGCACCTTTACACCGTGAACCGCGGCGTGCTCATCACGCCGTTCCACAACATGGCGCTGATGTCACCGGCCACCACGGCGGCGGACGCGGATGTCCATACCGGGATCTTCGCCGCCGCGGCCGACGAACTGCTCGGCTAGCCCTGCCCTGCTCAGCCGGGCGCCTCTCGGCCTGCCACCGCCGCCTGAACCCGGCGGAAACAGCCGCGCCTTTCGCCAGCATCGGCCTGGCCGGGGAATCCTGGGCTCCCCAGTGTGATCCCGGCGGGTTACCGTGACGGCATGGGTCGCGTGGTTCCCGCGGGCAGCGTTAACTGGCCCGGGCTGTTTGACCGGTTCGAGCACACCTGCTTCCGCCTTGAGACGCTGCAGTGGTACGAGGATCCAGGCGAGGCCGACGCCCTCGATTCCTTCCTGGCCGGCCAGCAGCCCGCCGTCTACGCGGGCAAGAAGGCGTGGCTTGAGTTCGTCCGCGCCGCGCTGGCGGCCGGGAAGGTGATGCAGCGCGTCCACGTCGTTTCCGAGCCGCTGACCGACTACCTGAGGTTCGAGATCGGCTGGAGTTACGAGCTGAACGCCGCCGCGGGCGAGGACATCCGCATCTCGCTGGCCGCGGCCGCGCTCCCCCGGACTGACTACTGGCTGTTCGACAGCCGGGGCCTCGCCCGCATGCGTTACGACGCCGACGGCCGACTGGAGACTGTCGAGCTGGACAACGACCCGGCAGCGGTCGTCCAGGCGGGTTACTGGCGTGACGTCGCCTTGCACCTCGCTGTGCCGCTGCGAAGCTGGCGAGCCGTGCACTGACGGCCTGCCACGCCTGCCGCCGACAGCAGCCAACGCGGCGCTCCGGACCGGGACAGCCCGGCTAGCTCCGGTTATCGTGGGCGGATGCCTGATCGTAAGGAGATCTTGGAGGTGGCCGGCCGCACGGTGCCGGTCAGCAACCCGGACAAGATCTACTTTCCGCAGACCGGGCACACGAAGATGGACGTCATCAGGTACTACCTGACGGTCGCCGAGGGCGCGCTGCGTGGTGTGGCCGGACGGCCGATGATCCTCAAGCGCTTCGTGCACGGCATCGCCGAGCAGGCGTTCTTCCAGAAGCGAGCGCCGTCAGCGCGCCCGGAGTGGATCGAGACCGTCGAGCTGAGCTTCCCGTCCGGGCGGATGGCCGAGGAGATCGTCGTCCGGGACGAGGCGCAGCTCGCCTGGGTGGCGAACCTGGGCTGCATCGACCTCAACCCGCACCCGGTCCGGGCGGATGACCTGGATCACCCCGACGAGCTGCGGGTGGATCTCGACCCGGTCCCCGGCATCGAGTGGCCGCAGATCGTCGCGGTCGCGCTGGTGGCCAGGGACGTGCTCGCTGATTTCGGCCTGGCCGGCTGGCCCAAGACCTCCGGCTCCCGCGGGATGCACATCTACGCGCGGATCGAGCCGCGCTGGACGTTCACCGAGGTGCGCGGCGCGGCAGTGGCCCTGGCGAGGGAGATCGAGCGGCGTGCGCCGGACCTGGCCACCGCCCGGTGGTGGAAGGAGGAGCGGCACGGCGTCTTCGTTGACTACAACCAGAACGCCAAGGACCGGACGGTTGCCTCCGCCTACTCGGTCAGGCCGACCCAGGATGCCCGCGTGTCGGCACCGCTGACCTGGGCCGAGGTTCCTGACTGCCGGCCGGAGGAGTTCACCATCGACACGATGCCGGTGCGGTTCGCCGCGGCCGGCGACCTGACGGCGGGCATTGACGCCCAGGCCGGCTCCCTGCGGCCGCTGCTCGACCTGGCGGCAGAACACGAGGCTGCCGGGCTGCCCGACGCGCCCTGGCCGCCTCATTTCGACAAGCAGGCCGGGGAGCCGCCCCGGGTGCAGCCGTCGAAACGGCGGGCCGGCCCCGCGCCCAGGTCCGGCCCCGCGCCCAGGTCCGGCACCCCGCCCAGGTCCGGCACCCCGCCCATGCCGGGCAAGACCAGCGGGCAGACCAGCCGGCGCAAGTCGACGATGCCGCTGATCGAGGTCGCCAGGGCTGCGACTCAGGCCGCGGCGATGCAGGGCCTGGACCGCTGGAAGGAGCGGCACGCGGACGTCTGGCCGTACCTCGGGCCGTCCGACGTGCTGGTGGACTCGATGCGCGGCCGGTCATCGACCTGGACCCGGATCCGGCTGAACCTGCGGAACGTCCCGGCCGGGCAGCGTCCTGCGCAGGAGGCGCTGGAGGTGGACTACGACCCCTGGGCAGGCGCCAGCTAGCCTGCGCCAGCTAGTCGGGGGGCCGGTCAGCCGAGCAGCGGGACCACCTCGGCAGCGAGCAGCTCAAGGTGATCGAGGTCATGCAGGTCGAGCACCTGCAGGTACATGCGCTGCGCTCCGATCTCGGCGTACGCCGCGATCTTGTCAGCGACCTCCGCCGGGCTGCCGGCCATGCCGCCTTCCCGCAGGCTGGCCACGTCCATGCCGATAGCGGCGGCACGGCGGTCAAGCTCGGCCGCCGACCGCCCGCAGCACACCACCTGCGCGGCCGAGTATGTCATCGAAGCCGCGTCGCGGCCCGCCGCCGAGCATGCATCCCTGACCCGGGCGAACGCCGCTGCGGTCTCCTGCACCCCGTCGAACGGGACGTTGTACTCGTCGGCGTACCTGGCCGCCAGCCGGGGCGTGCGGCGGGGTCCCGCGCCGCCGATGAGCACCGGGGGCCGCGGCCGCTGGGCCGGCTTGGGCAGCCCGGGCGAGTCAGTCACCGCATAGTGCGTTCCGCTGAACGAGAATTTGTCCCCCTCCGGCGTTTCCCAGAGGCCAGTGATGATGGCCAGCTGCTCCTCGAACCGGTCGAAGCGCTCGCCGGTGTCAGGGAACGGGATGGCGTAAGCCTCGTGCTCGGCCGCGTACCAGCCGGCCCCGAACCCGAATTCCACCCGGCCGCCACTCATCTGGTCCACCTGCGCGACAGTGATCGCCAGCGGACCAGGAAGGCGGAAGGTGGCCGGGCTCATCAGCGTGCCGAGCCGGATCCTGGATGTCTCGCGGGCCAGCCCGGCTAGCGTCACCCAGGCGTCCGTCGGGCCAGGCAGGCCGCTGACCGGGCCCATCTTGAGGTAATGATCGGAGCGAAAGAAGGCATCGAAGCCGAGATCCTCGGCCGCGCGGGCGACCGCGAGCAGCGTGTCGTAGCTGGCGCCCTGCTGGGGCTCGGTGAAAATCCGCAGTTGCATGCCGCCCATCCTTCCGCATTCACCACGCCCGCCGCAGTCGGCCATGCCCGCCTGCGCGACCGCGCCCGCCCGTGCGACGGTCGAGCTCAGACTCGAGGTCAACGGATTTGGCCCCGACCCGTATGGCGGCACCCAGGCCGGCTTCTCCGCCAGCTGCGAGATTAACCGCACCGACTTCGGAATCACCACCAACATGGCGATCCCCGGCGGCGGCGTCGTGGTGAGCGAGAAGATCCAGCACGGTCGAGGTCGAGGCGTCGCTCCAGGCCAAGGACACTGGCCAGGCCAAGGAGTAGGCCGCCGCCAAACGCTGCCGCCAACCGCTGCTACCAGCGCGCTAGCGTGGCCAGGCACTCCACGTGATGAGTCATCGGGAATGCGTCGAACGCGCGCAGCGCCTCAAGGTCCCAGCCGTGCTCGCCGAAGATGGCCAGGTCGCGGGCCAGCGTCGCCGGGTCGCAGGAGACGTACGCGATCCGGCCCAGGGCGGCGTTGCGGCCGGCCGCCGCCAGCAACTCGATGACCTGCCGCGCCGCACCGGCCCTGGGCGGGTCGAGCACGGCCAGCGACGCGCCGGACACGCCGTAGCGGGCCAGCATCACCGCCGCGTCGCCCTTGTGCACCCGGGCCCAGGGCGTTGCGCGCAGGTTGTGCCGGGCGTCCCGCACCGCGGCGGTGTCGTCCTCTATCCCGATGACGGTGCCGTGCGGCCCGACCGCATCGGCCAGCACGCCCGCGAACAGCCCCGCACCGCAGTACAGGTCGAGCGCCACGTCCCCCGGGCGCGGCGCCAGCGCGCCGAGCACGGCCTCAGCCAGCGCGCTCGCCGCGCCCGGGTGGACCTGCCAGAACGTCCCCGCGCCCACCCGCCAGGATCGGCCGGCCGCCTGCTGGTGGAGGAATCCGCTGCCGCGCATCGCCGTGAGCCCGCCGTCACGCGCAGGCGCGAGCACCATGTCGGCAGCGAAATCAGGCCAGGATCCTGAACGGATTGTTCCTCCCGGGACAATAAGGGCACGCTCCCCTGACCCCGGGGCGACCGCTACTTCCACCGACCGGGCGCCAGGCCAGCGCGCTGAGGTTACTCCGGTGGCGCAGATCAGCGGATGCGCGATCGGGCAGTCACCGACCTCGGCGACCTGATGGGACCGGTGCCGGCGTAGCCCGGCGATGCCATCGGATCGCACGGCGAACTTGACCCGGGTACGCCAGCCGAGCCCGTCCTCGTCGCCGTCCAGCGGCTCGACTACCACGTCCCTGTCGATGCCGGCGATGCGGCGCAGTTGCTGGCGGACGACCGCCGCCTTGAGGTTGCGCTGGGCGGGCAGGCTGGCGTGCTGCCAGTCACAGCCGCCGCAGCCGCCCGGGCGGGCGTGCGGGCAGCGCGGCTCGACCCGCTCGGCGGCGGCGGACAGGATCTCCACCGCGTCCGCCCTGGCGAACTTCGCGGTGGTCTGCGTAATCATGGCGCGCACCTGCTCGCCGGGCAGCGCGTGCCGCACGAAGATCACCCGTCCGCCGGCCGGCCCCGACCGGGCAATGCACCAGCCGCCGTGCACTGCCTCGCCCACCGTGAGATCAAGCAGGTCACCTGCCTTAGGCGGTTCATCGGCGGGCACATTCATTGCACTATGCTCCCGTGACCGGTCGCCGGGACGTTCATCGGGGTCTTGAGGGGCTAGCAGCACCGCGGGAGAGGGCATACCTTGATCGGGCACCGTTCTCGCTGGAGGGAAAGCCGTGCACATCGTGATCATGGGCTGCGGGCGGGTCGGGTCGACCGTCGCCCACATTCTCGAGGACCAGGGGCATTCGGTTGCCATCATTGACCAGGATGCGGAGGCATTCCGCAAGCTGCGGCCAGGCTTCAAGGGCAGCAAGATCACCGGCATCGGCTTCGACCGCGATGTGCTCATCGAGGCGGGCATCGAGCGTGCCGACGCGTTCGCGGCCGTCAGCAGCGGGGACAACTCGAACGTGATCTCGGCACGCGTCGCCCGTGAGTCGTTCAACGTGGCCAGGGTCGTTGCCCGGATTTACGACCCCCGCCGCGCCGAGGTATACCAGCGGCTCGGCATCCCCACCGTTGCGACGGTGCGCTGGACGGCGGACCAGATGCTGCGCAGGCTGCTGCCTGAAGGCTCGGAACCGCTCTGGCGCGACCCGACCGGCGCCGTGGTCCTGGCGGAGGTAACCTGCTCGGACGGCTGGCTGGGCGAGAAAGTGGCGACGCTTGAGGAGGCGGCGCGCACCCGCATTGCGTTCATCTCCCGGCTCGGCGAGGCCATGCTGCCCGGGCCCGGCACCGTTGTGCAGGAGGGCGACGTGCTGCATGTCATCGCCCGTGAGGGCGACATCGAGCGGATCACGGCGGTGCTCTGCAGGCCGGCCGCACCGGGTAGGGGTGGTCACTGACATGCGGGTTGCCATCGCCGGAGCGGGCGCGGTCGGCCGCTCCATCGCCAAGGAACTGCTCGAGAACGGCCACGAGGTCCTGCTGATCGACAAGAACCCGCGGTCTATCAAGGTCTACAGCGTCCCGCGGGCCGAGTGGCTCCTGGCGGACGCCTGCGAGATCAGCTCGCTGGATGACGCCTCTCTTGAGCGGTTCAACGTGGTGATCGCCGCGACCGGCGACGACAAGGCCAACCTGGTCGTGTCGCTGCTGGCCAAGACCGAGTACGGAGTGCCCCGCGTAGTGGCCAGGATCAACCATCCGAGCAACGAGTGGCTTTTCAACGAGTCATGGGGCGTGGACGTCGCGGTCTCCACCCCGAGACTGCTCTCAGCGCTGGTCGAGGAGGCGGTCAGCGTCGGTGACCTCGTCCGGCTCATGACGTTCCGGCAGAGCGAGGCCAGCCTGGTCGAGATGACCATGCCCGACGACGCGCCGCTCGCTGGCCGGCGGATCGGCGACATTGAGTGGCCAGCCGATACCGCGCTGGTCGCCATCCTGCGGGACGGCCGGGTGATCGTCCCGAACAGCGATGACCCGCTGGAGGGTGGCGACGAGCTACTGTTCGTGACCAGCGAGGATGTCGAGCATCAGCTCGGCCAGCTGCTAGGCAGCGTTCACTCCGGCCACCCGGCTGAGCCCCCGGGCTGACCGACGCTGACGTCCCCGGGCGCGCGGCGGCGGGCACTGAGCCCGGGCTGACCGACGCTGACGTCGCCGGGCGAGCCTGGTCACGCTGACGTTGCCTGTGCTGGCCGGGCAGTTCCGCAGGCTCGACCCGCCAAGCTGGCCGGCGGTCGCACTGCCGCTGCCCGGCGCCGGGGCGGCGGGAGCTACCTGGTCTCGGTAATCTCCGGGCCTCGCTCGAACGGATTCGGCGGCTCCTGGCCGCCTTCCGCGGCCATCTGCTCCTCCAGCGCTGCCCGCGCCTCTTCCGGCAGCCTGATCTCGAGCAGGTCCCTGGGCGGCGCGGGATGCTCACCGCGCACCACCACGATGTCAGCGAATACCTCCTCGAACTGCCTGGCCAGCTCGGGGCGGCGGGCGGCCGGGCCGCTGATCACGCCGCGCAGGAACCAGCGGGGCCCGTCGACGCCAAGGAACCTGACCGGCTGCCTCTGGGTGCGGCCGCGCCCTGGTTCCCCGGTATGGACGCGCGCATGCAACTCGGGGCCGAACGGGCCCTCGGCCTCCTCGCTGTCGCCGCCCGACTTGGCGACCTCCTCGGCGATCTCCTGCCGTACCTCGTCCCACAGCCCGCTGGTCTTGGGCGCGGCGAATGCCTGCAGCTGCAAGCCGTTCTCACCGCGCAGGACCGCGATCCACACGCCCTGGTCCTCGGCCATGTTGATCTGGACCTCGAGCCCCTCGCGGACCGGGATGTGCAGGCTGCCGAAATCCATCCGGTCGCGCTGAGGAAAGCGCTCAGCGGCGTCCCAGGGGCCGGCTGCCCGCCCGGCGTCATCATCGGAACCATCAGGCCAGCTGCCACCGCCGCCCTCGCCTGCCAGGCCCTCGTGGCCCGCCAGGTCCTCGTCGTCCGCCAGGTCCTCGTCGTCCGCCAAATCCTCCTCGCCCGCCAGGTCCTCGTCGCCTGCCAGGTCCTCGTCGCCTGCCAGGTCCTCGGGAAAGTCCGGGCCATCCCGGAGATCTAGGTCATCTCGGGCAGCCCCATCGTCGAACCCGGGCTGAGCCGCATCCTCACGGCGGCGCCGTCGGAACACCCCGCACGCTCCCTTACCTTGTCGCTGGATTCTTGTTGCCGGCGACCTGGCCGACCGTTCCGGCGTGTCCTCCGGTGGATCCGAATCCACCGTCCCCCCTGGCCGACCCGGGGAGGACGTCGACTTCGTGAAACACCGCGCGCTCGACTCGCTGAATCACCAGCTGTGCGATCCGGTCGCCGCGCTGGAAGCGGACGGGCTTGTCGCCATCAGTGTTAAGCAGCGTGACCCTGATCTCGCCACGGTACCCCGCATCCACGGTGCCCGGAGCGTTCACGATGGTGACTCCATGCCGCGCGGCCAGGCCGGACCTGGGATGCACGAAGGCGGCGTATCCGGCAGGCAGGGCGATGGCGATGCCGGTGGGCACGACGGCGCGCTGGCCGGGGCCAAGTTCCACGTCCGCAGCCGCCACCAGGTCAGCCCCCGCATCGCCGGGATGGGCACGCGCAGGGACCGGGATGCCCGGATCCAGCCGCCTGATCAGGACGTGTACCGCGTCCAGCTCGGCGTTCGCGTCCGGCGCGGCGTCCGTCCTCCCGGTGGTGTTCACGGAGGCGACCCTACCGCCGGCCGGGCCCTTTCGCGGTACAGCACGGGCCCCGTGCTCACTCCTCGTCACGCTGTGCCGAACCCGTGCTGCGCAGGTAGGGCCAGGCATGGCAGATCGCGGCGGCGGTCGGCACCGCGACGATCGCGCCGGCGATGCCAGCCATGATGCCGCCGACTGCCAGCACCAGGATGATCGCCAGCGGATGCAGCCGTACGATCCGGCCGACAACCAGCGGCTGCAGCAGGTGGCTCTCGATCTGGTTCTCTATCAGGAACACGGCGAGCAGGATCACCGCAGCGGGCCAGCCCCTGGTACCGAGTGTCACCAGGATGGCGAGCGCCCCGGCCACCAGGATCCCGACGAGC
This sequence comes from Streptosporangiaceae bacterium, assembly GCA_035299845.1. Taxonomy (GTDB): domain Bacteria; phylum Actinomycetota; class Actinomycetes; order Streptosporangiales; family Streptosporangiaceae; genus Palsa-506. The sequence continues at coordinate 1,155 of DATGVY010000089.1, read as the reverse complement.
GGCACGAATGCGGCCAGGAAGACCAGGATGATCAGCGGGACGATCAGCGGCACGCGCAGGAACCAGAGAGCGAGGCCGATGGAGACTGCGTGGATAGCCGCGACCGCAGTGGTCCCCCGCACATAGTTCTGCAGCGCCTCCCAGGCGGCCATGCCTGCCTTGCCTGCTCGCTCCTTCGCCGCCGGCCGCAGCGCGCTCACCAGCCAGGTCCATATCCGCCTGCCGTCCTTGAGCAGGAAGAACGTGACGAAGACCGTGAGCACGAGGCCGGTAAGCAGCTCCAGGAAGATCTTGCCTCCAGTCACCACCGTGCCTGCTACCAGTGACTTGTGCTGCGCCAGGAAATGAACTAGCTGGTTGGAGTACTGCTCCAGCCGGACTCTGCTGAGGTGGAACGGCGGGCCTGCCAGTGAGCTCTGTACCTGCAGTGCCGTGTGCTTGACCTCGGCGGACAGCCTCTTGTAGTCCGCGCTCACCCGGTTGACCGCGAGCGTGCCCGCTCCGGCCAGGACAGCAACTGCGGCGAGGATCGTGCACCAGGTTGCCGCCAGGGATGGCATGCCCAGCTTCCGCAGCCGCGCGGTGAGCGGTTCCAGCAGGGCGGTGAGCAGCAGGGCGGCCAGGCAGGGCAGGACCACCAGGCGCAACGTGCTTGCGACCCGGAACGCGATATAGATCAGGAAGCCGACCAGCAGTATCCGCCAGGACCAGGCGGCCGCCTGCTGGAGAGAGCGGGGCACGTTCTGCACACCAGGCCTGTCGCCGGCTCCCCCGGCGTCCAGCGGGCCGGCTGCCTGAGGCCGATCGCCGGGCTGCGCCGCAGGGGACTGGTCGCCAGGCTGCGCCGCAAGGGACTGGTCGCCAGGCTGCGCCGCAAGGGGCTGGTCGCCAGGCTGCGCCGCAGGGGACTGGCCGTCGGGCTGCGCCCCGAGGGGCCGGCTGCCGGGCTGCGCCGGGGCAGCCCGAGCGCGCTGTCGCAGGCTCATCGCGGCAGCGCGCAGCCTGCCCGCTACCGTGACCGGCCGGGCCGGGGTGACCGGCTGTCCCGGCCCGGCCGGATGCTCGGCAGCGGCCCGCTGTCCCGCCCTGATCTGCTGGTCGAGGTCGTCGTTCCCGGCCGCATCCGGCCCGGCCGCGTCATGACCGGCCGCATCC
>DATGVY010000088.1:0-2161 GCA_035299845.1 Streptosporangiaceae bacterium | reverse complement strand
CCTTCATCATTCCTGCAAGTCGCTGGCCTGCGCGTCTGCTGTCAGCGATCGCTGAAGTTGCGCGCTGATCTGGGCCGGCCCGGGGGGCTGGCGCCCCGGGTGCGCACGTGAGGATCGCCTCGGTCCGGCGCCTGACGTGCGGGCTGAATCGGCACACGGCCCGCGCGCAGCAGAATGCACCCGTGATGCGTCTAGACGTGACTGGCGGGGTGCCGGCACCAGCGGGTGCGCCCGGCAGGGATGAGCAGGGCCGCCGGCGCGTGCCGTTCCGGAATGTCGCGGAGGAACAGATGAGGCGATGCCGGGTTCTGGTGGTCGTGGCGGGCGTGGCTGGCTCGGATACCGCATGCGGCGTACTGCACCCCATGGTTGCAGGGGAGCGGGACGGAAGCGGCATTCGTGAACGGAACCGCGCGTGACAGCATCCGCCACCAGGTTCGCCGCGGTGGCTGACGCGCGGCCGCCCGGCTGCCCGCGGCCGCTGGCGCTCACCGCGGTGATCTTTACTGCCACCCTGCTCGCCGTCGGGCTGCGCCTGTACGACCTCAGCCGGCCCGGTTTCCTGCTGGGCATCAACGAGTACGACGAGGGGACGGATTTCGGCAGCGCGATCCGCCTCGTGCACGGCGCGCTGCCCTACCGCGACTTTGTCATGGTTCAGCCGCCCGGAATCACGCTGCTCATGTTCCCGGTCGCGCTGGCCACCAAGGCCATGGGCACCGGCATCGGGATGGCAGTGGCCCGCGTGATCACCACTCTCGCAAGCGCGGCGGCGGTCCCGGTGGCCGGCCTGCTCACCCGGCACCGCGGCCTGTTCGCGACGCTGGTGACCGGCGGGGTGCTCACGATCTTCCCGGACAGCATCCTGGCGGCCAGGACCGTGCTCCTGGAGCCGTGGCTGGTGTTGTTCTGCCTGCTGGGCGCGCTGGTGCTCTTCGACGGCGACCAGGTCGCGAGCAGTACCAGGCGGCTCCTCCTCGGCGGCGTACTCTTCGGCTTCGCCGGGGCGGTCAAGGTCTGGGCCATCCTGCCGGTCGTGGTGATCCTGGTGCTGACCGCACGCCGCCCGCGCCAGGCATCTGTCTGCGCCGCCGGGGTCACGCTCGGCTTCTGCGTGCCCGTCCTGCCGTTCGCGCTCAGCGCGCCTACGGCCTTCTACCGTGGCGTGATCGTCGCTCAGCTAGTGCGCAGCGACATTGCGCGGATCCCGCAGGGGTACCGGCTCCAGCAGATGCTCGGGCTGGCCCGCTTCCCCCAGCTGACCACTCCCGCGCTGGTGATCATCGGCATCGTGGTCGTCCTCGTCATCGCCGCCGTGACCGTGCTCGGCTCGCGGCTGGCCCACAGCCCACTACCTGCGCTTGATCGGTTCGCGACCGGCAGCTGCGCACTCGTGGTGGCGGCGTTTCTGTGGCCGGTCGACTTCTACTACCACTACGCGGCCTTCCTCGCGCCGTTCCTGGCACTGACGATGGCGCTCCCGGCGGCGCGGCTGCTCGCCGCCCTGACCGCCGGGGGAACCCGCACCCGGCTCGGGTGGCTGCGGCGCTCCGCCATGACGACCGCCGCGGCCACTGTCGTGGTCTTGACGGTGTTCCAGGTAATCCTCGAGTCCCGCGAGCACACAAGCGTGCCCGCTAACGAGATTGCGGCTGCCCGGCGGCTGATCCCGCCCGGCGCCTGCGTCGCTACCGACCAAGCCTCGTACACGATCGCCATCGACCGGTTCGTTTCCACGGTGCCGGGGTGCTCGCTCATGATCGATGGATTGGGTACCGACTACGCGCTGTCCAACGGCCGGAACCCGCAGACTGGCGCCGGCGGCTCGCCGGCCGTGGAAGCGGCGTGGATGTCGGCCTTCCGGGCCGCCAAATACGCCTGGCTGACTACTGTGTCGTACCGCCGGATTCCGTGGACACCGCAGCTCAAGGCCTACTTCAACAGCCACTTCGTGCCGCTGACCGAAGGACCCGACTGGCTCTACATCAGTGCCGTGCACCGCTGACGGCGGCTGTCCTGCCTACTGTTGAGGGCGGGCGGGCGCCGCGTACTGGCTGAGGAATTCCGGAGCGGGCAGCCCTGAGGCTGGCCTTGGGTCAGCCCAGACCGAACGGGCGCAGCACCAGGCCGTCCGCGGTGGCGGCAAAACGAGGTCCAGGCC
>DATGVY010000087.1:0-5429 GCA_035299845.1 Streptosporangiaceae bacterium | reverse complement strand
CGCCGGAGGAGTGGACGCTCAGCGCGCCGTCGATCAGGATCAGGGCCGGCCCTTCGCCGATCGTGTCGTAGGCGATCGTCGTGCCGTCGCGTGAGCTAACCGAGTTCATTGTTGTCTCCTCCGGGGCGGCGTCCGCCTCCCCGCGTAAATGGCCGGGCGTGGGTTACACGTCATGGGTGAGATTACGCGGCGACTCGGACCGTTCCGCGGGCATCGCCCGCCACGGCCTTGGCTGATGCGGGTGGCCAGAGCTGGCGGGCGGACCACAATCCCGAGGGCGGCCGGATCCGGGTGGGCGCGATGCACCGCAAGCTGTCACGGTCCTGAACGCCTAGTTGACGCCGGGTGCTTCGCGAGCCGTCAGCCACGGTTCCGGCGTACCTGCTGTGGCGGTGCCGCCGCTGCTGATCGACAGCCCTGGCAGCCCGGACCGCCTATCCTTGCCGCCGCGCGCGGCATGACCGCGCCGGACGACGAGGTATGCGAGGCTCGACGAACCAGGCCGACATCGCGGACACCAGAACGATCTTTCGGGCGCAGTCCAAGCGGCCACGCCGATGACCAAATTGCCGTCCATATCGGCGGCGATGCGCGCCTTATCTGAGTCCAGGGTCGGTTACGCACCGTGAGCAGAAATGCGCGGTGATCCGCAGGTATGATGCTCACCGGCCAGGCGCTGGCGATGACTTTGGGCCAGTGGATCGTCTTTACTGGTGGCGGGTCGCGGCAACCGGTCCCGGTCGCTGTGAAGCAACTTGTCAGGAGGTCATCGTGTCGCAGGTCCGGGTGCACAACTTCTCGGTGTCGCTGGATGGGTTCGGCACCGGCGCGGGGCAAAGCCTGGAGGCGCCGTTTGGGCATGCGGGAACCCGGCTGCACGAGTGGCTCTTCCCGACTCGTACCTTCCGCGCCATGCAGGGCCAGCCCGGCGGCAGCACCGGCATCGACGACGCTTTCGCCAGCGCTTGGGCCCCGGGCATCGGCGCCGAGATCATGGGGCGGGGCAAGTTCGGCCCGCACCGTGGACCCTGGCCGGACCAGGAGTGGAACGGATGGTGGGGAGACACCCCGCCGTTCCACACCCCGGTCTTTGTTCTCACCCACCATCCCCGGCCCTCCGTCCAGATGAGCGGCGGTACCACGTTTGACTTCCTCGACGCCAGCCCCGCCCAGGCGCTTGCGCAGGCGCGCCAGGCCGCCGCGGGCGGGGATGTCCGCATCGGCGGCGGCCCGTCCACCATCCGCGAATTCCTGGCCGTCGGCCTGATCGACTACCTGCACATCGTCGTGGTGCCGATCGTGCTGGGCAGCGGGGAGCGGCTCTGGGACGGTCTGGAGGGGCTCGAAGACCGTTTCCAGATTGAGGCCGTGAACAGTCCCAGCGGCGTCACCCACGTCACCCTCAGCCGGCGGTAACGGCCGGCAGCAGGGCAGGAGGCGGGGCGCCGGCCAAAGCCGTTCAGCACCTCATGATCGTTCGCAGTGGGCGATCTGGGCGGCGGCGTGAAAGCGCAGGGCACCGGCGATGGGGTTCGGCTATCCGTCCTCGAAGGCGTTCGGCCTGGTGGGGAAGGCATATGAGACCGCGATCCGGGACTTCGCCGAGCAGAACGCCATCGCGGTGGTCCGCTTCGCGAAGGGCGATAACCGGGAGGAGATCGCCCGCCCCTACCTGGAGGCAGCCGCCGCTGAAGGCGGCAAGGGCAAAGTGGCGCTGATAGGCGTGGGCCAGGAGAAGGCGTCAGCGTGGCGCTCGTGGACGGGCAGCAAGCGCGACCAGCACGGCCGGCCGCTTCAGGAGTGGGGACGGCAGATGACCTTCGTCAACCACTTCTACTTCTACCTGTGGGATCCGGAATGGGGGCCGACGTTCTGGAAGGTCAACTGCTACGCGCCGTTCCCGGTCTGGATCTGGCTGTTATGCGTCAAGACGCATAAGACCCATTACGCTGCCGCCCGGATTATGTCCAGGGCAGCGGCGAGAGTGCTGATTGTGGCGGTGTGCGAGATAACGGCGTCACATAATCCGGAGCGGTCGATGCTTCTGGAACCGGGATGGACCCGGGGAAGGAGGCAGCAATGAGCACTACATGTCAGGTCCGGGTGACCGGGCCGCTTGCGAGGTATGCGGACGGGTTCCGCGCCGACCTGGCCGCCCAGGGGTATGCGGCGGAGTCGGCGGACCGGAACCTGCGCACCCTGGCGCATGTCAGTCGGTGGATGGCTGACCGGGGGCTGTCGGCCGGCCAGCTGAGCATTGCCCGGCTGGAAGAGTTTCTGCGTGCCCGCCGCCAGGGGGGATACCACCACGCGCTGTCCATCCGTGCTGTGATGCCGCTGGTCGGCTACCTGCGCCGGGCTGGAGTTGCAGCTGTGCCGCCGGAGCCGGCGGCCGACGGCATCCTGAAGGTGGTGGCTGACCAGTACTGTGGCTACCTGGTCAGCGAGCGGGCTGTGACAACACCAGTGGCCGGCAAGTACGGCGGGCTGGCCCGCGAGTTCCTGGCGGCTTGCGCGCAGCCCGGCGGGCCGGGGCTGGCCGGGCTGTCAGCGGCGTGGGTGACCGGCTATGTGGTAGCACAGTGCCGAGACCGTTCTCCCGGCTCGGCCAAGTTCGTGGTCACCGCGCTGCGGTCGCTGCTGCGGTACCTGTTCCTGGCCGGCCATACCCGGTGCCAGCTGGCCTCCGCGGTGCCGGCCGTGGCGCACTGGGGTGCCGGCAGCCTGCCGAGGGCGCTGAGCGCGCAGACCGTGACGGCGCTGCTGGCCAGCTGCGACGAAAGCACTCTGCCCGGCCGGCGCGACCGCGCCATTCTCGCCTTGCTGGCCCGGCTTGGCCTGCGCGCCGGCGAAGTCGCCGGCCTGGAGCTGGACGACCTGGACTGGGCGGCCGGGGAGATCTCGGTCCGCGGCAAGGGCAGCCGCCAGGAACGGCTGCCGCTGCCGGCCGACGTCGGCGAGGCGCTGGCCGCCTACCTGCACGGTAGCCGTCCCCCCGCCGGGTGCCGCAAGGTATTCCTGCGCCTGAACGCCCCTGTCACGGGTCTGACCGCGCCGGCGGTGACAGCGGTTGTCTACCACGCGTGCGCGCGGGCGGGGCTGCCCAAAGCGGGAGCTCACCGGCTGCGGCACAGCGCGGCCAGCGCGATGCTGGCCGGCGGGGCAACGCTTACCGAGATCGGTCAGGTGCTGCGCCATGCCCGGCTGGAGACCACAGCGATCTACGCCAAAATCGACCACGCCGCGCTGCGCGGCCTGGCCCGGCCATGGCCGGGAGGTGCGGCATGACCAGCATCCGCCAGGCCGTCGAGGACTACCTGGCCGTGCGCCGGGCGCTGGGTTACAAGCTGGAGGACCACGGCTGGCTGCTGGCCGACTTCGCCTCATTCCTGGAGGCAGCCGGCGCCGCCACCGTCACCACAAGCCTTGCCTTGGCCTGGGCCACCCAGCCCGAGAACGTCCTGCCGTCCTGGCATGCCGCCCGGCTGCGGGTAGTCCGCGGCTTCGCCTGCCACCTGCAGGCGCTCGATCCGGCCACCGAAATTCCGGCAGCGGGCCTGCTGGCTGGCCGTAACCGCCGTGCCGTGCCTTACCTGTACTCCCAGGCCGACATCACGGCGCTGATGGCCGCGACGTCCTCCCTGCGCCCGGCCCTGCACGCCGCCACGCACAACACCGTGATCGGCCTTCTGGCGGTAACCGGATGCCGGCTGGGCGAGGTGATCCGCCTGGACCGCGCCGACCTCGACACAGCCGAGGGGATCGTGACGATCCGCGACAGCAAATTCGCGAAGAGCAGACAGATACCACTGCACCCCAGCACGCTGGCCGCCCTCGCCAAGTACGCACAGATCCGCGGCCGGCACTGTCCCCGCCCCAGCACCCCGGCCCTGCTGGTGTCGACCGCCGGCACCCGGCTGATCAGCCAGGGAGTGCAGTACGTGTTCGCCCGGCTAGCCCGGCAGGCCGGCCTGCGTCCCCGCTCCCCGGCATGCCGCCCGAGGATTCATGACTTCCGCCACTCGGTGGCGGTCAGCACCCTGCTCGGCTGGTACCGGGACGGCCTGGACGTGCAGGCCATGCTGCCTGTGCTGTCCACCTTCCTAGGCCACAGCAAGCCGGCCAACACCTACTGGTACCTGTCGGCGGTCCCCGAGCTGCTGGCCCTGGCCGCCGAGCGCCGCCAGACCGGGCTGGGGGTGCGCCCGTGACTGCCGTGGCCCCGACCCTGCAGGCATTCTTCACCACGCGTCTGACCAGCCAGCGGCACGCCAGCCCAAACACAGTGGCCGCCTACCGCGACGCCTGGCGGCTGCTGCTGCGCTACGCCCAGGACCACGCCGGCAAGCAGCCGTGCCAGCTCGACCTGGCCGACCTCGGCGCGCCGTTCATCGCCGGCTTCCTGGACTACCTGGAGCACGAGCGGGGCAACAGCGTTCGCACGCGCAACACCCGGCTGGCCGCGATCCGCTCCTTCTTCCGCTATGCGGCGCTATGCCACCCCGAGCACGCCGACCTCATCGGCCGGGTGCTGGCGATCCCGGCCAAGAAAGCCCAGCGCAACGAGCTGTGCTACCTCAGCCAGCCTGAGTCAGACGCCCTGCTGGCCGCCCCCGACCGGGACACCTGGACCGGCCGGCGCGACCACGCCCTGCTCGACGTCGCCGTCGAGACCGGCCTGCGCGTCTCCGAGCTAGCCGGGCTGCGCAACTGCGACGTCGAGCTGGGCACCGGCGCTCATCTCAGCTGCGATGGCAAGGGCCGTAAGCGCCGCAGCACCCCGCTGCGCAAGCAGACCGCCGCGGTGCTCGCCGCCTGGATGAAAGAACGCGGCGGCGGTCCCGGCGACCCGCTGTTCCCCGCCAGGCGCGGCACCCCGGTCAGCCGCGGCGCAGTCGGACGCCTCGTCGCCAGGCATGCCGCCGGGGCCGCCCTCCGCTGCCCCTCACTGCACGCCAAGCGCGTCACGCCGCATGTGCTGCGCCATTCCTGCGCGATGTCATTGCTGGCACAAGGCGTGGACACCGCGGTGATCGCGCTCTGGCTTGGGCATGAACGCGTCGAGACCACCCAGATTTACGTCCACGCCGACATGACGATCAAGGAACGCGCGCTTGCCCGCACCGCGCCGCCCAACACCACCCCGGGTCGCTACCAGCCGCCGGACTCGCTGCTCGCGTTCCTCACCAGCCTCTGATTATGCGGACAACATCGGCACCTCGCGCACCCCCACCGAGCCCAGAACCCGGCACTACCCGCCGGCTCGCATAATCCGGGCGGCAGCGTAATGCATCAACGGCAACGAGTGGGCCAAGCGGCAAGCCGCCAAGGCCGGGATCAGCTTCGAGCCGCTCGACAACGGGTTCGCCGCCTGCAGCGACGTGCCCGCCCTGCAAGAGATTTGCGACAGCCTCGGGCCCGGGCATATT
>DATGVY010000086.1:0-2970 GCA_035299845.1 Streptosporangiaceae bacterium | reverse complement strand
CCGGGGCCGGGCCGTGCCGGGCGGCCGTCCGCCTGCCGGCCCTGCAGGCATGCTGCCCGGGTCAGCCGCCGATGGCCGACATCGGCCTGGCCGGCTGCAGGAAACCCGGGTCGTCGATGCCGTGCCCGGGCAGCTTGGCGGCGACCGCGCGCCGCCAGCGCGCGGCCAGCTCCTCGTCGGTGGCGCCGGACCGCATCGGCCCGCGCAGGTCGCTCTCATCCCTGGCGAACAGGCAATTGCGGACCTGCCCGTCGGCGGTCAGCCGGACCCGGTCACACGCACCGCAGAACGGCCGGGTCACCGAGCCGATCACGCCCACCCGGGCCGGGCCGTCGTCGACAAGGAAGATCTCGGCCGGGGCCGATCCCCGCTGGTCCGGATCGTCTGGCGTCAGCGCGAACTCCGCCGAGAGCGCGGCCAGGATCTCATCGGCCGTCACCATGTTCTCCCGCCGCCAGCCATGCTGGGCGTCAAGCGGCATCTGCTCGATGAAGCGAAGCTGATACCCGTGTGCCAGGCAGTACCGGAGCAATGGCCCCGCCTCGTCGTCGTTGATACCGCGCATCAGCACCGAGTTGACCTTGACCGGCACCATCTCGGCGGCGGCCGCGGCCGCAAGTCCGGCCAGCACGTCGGCGAGCCGGTCCCGCTTCGCGAGCGCCTTGAAGGTGTCCGGCCGCAGCGTGTCGAGCGACACGTTGATCCGGTCAAGGCCGGCCGCGCGCAGAGGTTCCGCTAGCCGGGCAAGCCCGATTCCGTTCGTGGTCAGCGAAATCTCCGGCCGCGGCCGCAGCCCGGCGGCGCGCCCGATGATGCCGGGCAGCCCCCGCCGCAGCAGCGGCTCACCGCCGGTGAAGCGAACCTCGGTGATGCCGAGCTGCTCGACCCCGATCCGCACCAGCCGGATGACCTCGTCATCGGTCAGCAGCAGCGGACTGGGCAGCCAGTCCAGCCCTTCGGCAGGCATGCAGTAGCTGCAGCGCAGATTGCACCGGTCGGTAAGGGACACCCGGAGGTCGGTCGCGACCCGCCCGAAGGAATCGGCAAGCACGGCAGCACCCCCCTTGCGGACGCGGTCAGTTCAGCGGCCGGACGCGGTCAGTTCAGCGGCATTGGCACTCAGCCTACGTCTGGATCACTGCCGGCGGCCATTAGCACGCTCGCAGCGGCCGCGCATGGCCAGCCGGCCCCGGGTGCCCCGCTCCCCTTGGGCCGCCGCGAGGGGTCAGGCGGCCCGCCCTTCGCCGCCATGGACGGCGGGCGAAGCCCCGGCGATCGATGTGCGCGCGGTCGCCGGGTTGCTGCCGCTGCCAGGGCTGGCTGATGAGCGGGGAAGAGATGACGAAGTCGGCGCTTGCGCGGTTGCAGGTCACCGGGATGTTCCAGAGCACGGCGCGCAGCAGCGCCCTCACGTCCGGGTCGTGCGGCTGCGGCCGCGGCGGATCCCAGTACCGGCATGTGTCGGGCTGGCCGTCGATCGCAGGTCACGATGGTCACCCGCGCATCGCGATCCGGGACGGTGTCGCCTACCATCAGCTCACCGATGTCGCTGTTCCGCTGGCCCCGGGCGAGTCAGTTTGCCTGCCGCAACGAAAGACGAAGGCCGCGCGGATCACTGAGGATGGGGTCATGACCGCAAGCAGCGCCATCTGGCGCGATCAGCTCACCGATCAGGAACGGGCCACTCTCGGCCGGGGAGACGGAGTCATCGCCGATCCGCGGCCGGATGTGCTCGTCGTCGGTGGCGGCATCCTTGGCGTCGCGACCGCGGCGGCCTGCCATGATGCTGGCCTGGGCTCGGTGCTGCTGATCGAGACCGGGCATCTCGGCGCGGGCGCGACCGGCGGCGCGACCGGGCTGCTGATTCCCGAGCCGCATCAGTGGAGCGACCCTGAGCCGTTCGTGGACCTTGAGCGGGCCAGCCTGGAGAGATGGCGGGATCTCGAGCAGACGGTGCCGGGTGGCGTCGGCCTGGTGGAACTCGACTGGATCGGGCTGGCCCCGAGCTCGGGCGGCTTCGCGGCCCATCAGCCGCCCGCCATCCAGTGGCTGAGCCCCGGCCAGGTCGAGCAGCTCATCCCCGGCCTCGCACGGCCGATGGAGGGTGCGCTCATCCGCCGCCAGGCCAGGCTGAACCCGTTGCGCGCGGTCGCCAGGCTGGCCGCAAGGCTGCCCGCGGTGGCGACCGGTGTCGCGGCTACCGCCGTCACAGTCCGGGGCACCCGGATCACCTCGGTTGCCACCTCGGCCGGGGACGTCCAGCCGGGAGCGGTGGTATTCGCCACCGGGCTGCCCCCGGTGCTCGATGGCCTGCCGCTGCGGCTGCCCTCTGACCGGGTCAAGGGGCACCTGCTCGTCACCGAGCCCGCGCCTGTGCAGCTTCCGGGCATCGTCGCCCCGATCGCCACCCAGATCGAGGACGGGCGGCTGCTCGCCGGCGGCACATTCGACGTGGGCGACGAGAGCCCGGCCGTGCAGCCTGAGGTGATCGACGCGATCATGGCCGGCCTCGCAGCGACCCTTCCTGCCCTGCGCGGCCTTGGGATCGCTTACCAGTGGTGCTGCTTCCGGCCCCGGCATCCCGACCGGCGGCCCGTTATCGACCGGGTTCCGGGACTGGAGAACGCCTGGCTCACCTCTGGGCACTTCCGGACCGGGATCCTGAACGCGCCGATGACCGCAGCGGTCCTCGCCCGCTGGATCGGCGGTGGCGGCCCGCCCGCCGAGCCGGCCACCTGGGCCGCATCAAGATTCGCCAGTCGCACTGGGGGCTAGCACTGTTGCTGACTGAGTGAGCAGTAGAACACTCTGGTGCAGTTGAGGGAGCGTTGCGGGCTGCGCGGCGGTCAGGTTCCGTAGCTGGCCTGCTCCGGGTCCCGGATAATGTCAGGCCCGGCTGCGATCATTAGCACATGAGTTCGGTGGACGGCGCGGCAGCGACGGTGACCCAGGCGTACCGGTTCGCGCTGG
>DATGVY010000085.1:0-2694 GCA_035299845.1 Streptosporangiaceae bacterium | reverse complement strand
TGGAGCAGCGAAGAGCCGGTCCCAGCCGTTGACGCAGCCGGGGCCAACGGACGCGACCAGGATCAGGGCGTCAACCCGTTGTGGTGCGAGGGCGGCGGCGGTCAACGCCACGCCGCCGCCGTAGGAGTGCCCGGCCAGGGTGGCCCGATCGATACTGCGAGCGTCGAGGTCATCAAGCACGGCACGGGCGTTATCGGCGAAGCCGCCACCCGCCCGCGTGCTCGACCCGTACCCGGGCCGGTCAGGAGCGTAGGCCCTGATCCGTGGTGGCAGTGCCGCGATGACACCGTCCCAGTCCGCGCCAAGCCCAGGCTGCCCGTGTAGCAGCACAAGCTCGCGCATCCGGGCGGTCACGGCGGCCGCGTCCGGGCGGTCACGGCGGCCGCGGCCGGGACCCGGCATATCCCGCCCGGTCCCGGCCGCCCGTCACGTCCTGCCTAGCCGGCATTCTCCCCCTCGGCTACCGCGATCGCGAAGCCAAGTGCCCGCATGATGTTGCCGCCCGCCGCGACCACCTTCGTCGTGCCCACGAGCGGTGCGACAGCGATCAGGATGTCCGCGACGTCCTCCTCGGACACTCCCGAATCGGCGGCCGGGCCGAGGTTCGCCAGATACGAGGCCGGCGGCGCGTCCACGGCCACCAGCGCGGCGATTCTGGCGAGCATGAGCTCGCGCGGCCGGAGGTGAGTGTGCTCGATGGAAGCCAGGTTAATGTCGGCAAGCGTGTCGAGCACCGGTGTCCCTGTGGGCATGAGTCCCCCCTGAATGACTTGTTCGATCCTGACGGACAGCAGTAGACAGCGGCGGGTCTCGCCGCAGCCTCACCTAGACCGGGTGACTCGCCGACCGCCCCGCGGAGTGTCCACCCCCGGCGGGTGATGCCAGCGGCCGCGGCGCGCCGGATCGTGCATAGATGGCAGCACTCACCGTCTGGAAGTTCCCTTCCCCGGATCGTGCTGCGATCGCGGTCTGCAAACTGGAGGACATGCAGCGCGCACGGCTCGTCCGGGTGCCCGACGCGGCGGTCGTGACCTGGGAGGAAGGCAAGAGGAAGCCGAAGACGCAGGAACTTCGCGGTCCGGGCAAGGCCGACGCGCTCGGTGGCGTGTTGTGGGGCCTGCTGTTCGGCCTCATCTTCTTCATCCCGCTGCTCGGGCTCGCCATCGGCACCGCAACCGGCGCGCTGATCGGCTCGATGGCCGACCTTGGCATCAGCGACGCTTTCATCCGCGAGGTCAGGGCGAAGGTGACCCCGGGCAGTTCAGCCCTGTTCCTGCTCAGTTCGGACGCATTCATCGACCGGGTGGCCGTCCGGCTGTTCGGCACGGAGGTCGAACTGATCAGCACCAATCTGTCCGGCGAGCAGGAGGCCAGGCTGAGGGAAGCTTTCAGCGTCGAGTAACCAGATGCACGGTTGCCGCCGGCATGGACGGTTGCCGCCGACATGCGCGGTTGCCTCCCGCATGCCGCGGGTAGGGACGACACCGGGCACATGGTGAGCACGCCCGCCCGTCAGACGGGGAGGAAACTGACGGCACCGAACCTGCGTGCTCGCTGGCCCCATCGGGGGATTCATGACGAGCACCATCTTCGAGCCGCGTGTCCGGCCGCGCGGCGGCAGGCCGCTTGTGGCCGAGCGGCTGAAGATACCGCGGCCAGGCGTGCCTGTGCTGCAACGGCCGCGCGTCACCGAGCTGATCAGGCGCGCCGCTACCCGGCGGATCACGCTCACATGCGGCCCTGCTGGCTCGGGAAAGACGGTCGCCTGCGCGCTGTGGGCCGCGGCCGCCCGGCCCGCCGGCCGTGTCGCCTGGCTCGCGCTTGATCAGGACGACCGCCAGCCCGGGCGGCTCTGGGACGACCTGTGGGGCGCGATGGCGAGCGCGCCTGGCATTCCCGGCGAGATCACCGGAGAGCGGCCCCGGCCCGAGGGCGAGCCCTACCCGCTACGGCTTGCCGCAGCGGCCGAACGGCTCAACGCGCCGGTCACGCTGGTCATCGACAACGTGCAGGAACTCGCCGGCTGCGAGGCGCTAGCGAGCCTTGACCTGCTGATCAGAACCGGCCCTCCGGCTCTGCACCTGCTTCTGGTCGGCAGGCATGCCACCGGGCTGCAGGTCGCCAGGCAGCGGGTGGATGGCGAGCTAGCGGAAATCGGGCCAGCCGACCTCGCCTGTTCCCCCGATGAGGTCGAACGCTACTTCGCGACGCTCGGCACCGACCTGCAGCAAAGTCAGCTCGACGAACTGGTCAGCCGGACCGAAGGCTGGATGACCGGCTTGCGTCTCGCGGCGCTGCACGCTACCGCGGCCGGACCAGCTGCCCCGCCCTGGCGTCTCAGCGGCGACGAGCCGGCCGTTGCTGACTACCTGCGCGCCGAGGTGCTTTCCGCGCAGAGTGCCAGCCGGCGCCTGTTCCTGCTCCGGACCTGCATCACCGACCGGATCGGCGGAAGCCTCGCCGATGCCATGACCGCCGGGTCCGACGGCGCTGCCGTCCTTGATCAGCTCTGGCGAGAGAACGTGATGATCAGGCACGCCGACCGCCAGGACGGCGCGGCCGAGTCCGCCGACTACGCGTACCACCCGTTGCTGCTTGACTTGCTGCGCGCTGAACTGCGCACCGAGCTGCCCGATGAGATCCCGGCGCTGGCAGGCCGGGCAGCGCGCTGGCAAGCAGCGCACGGGATGAAGG
>DATGVY010000084.1:0-2013 GCA_035299845.1 Streptosporangiaceae bacterium | reverse complement strand
GCGGCGAAAATCGCACGCCTACAGCCCCGAACCCGTGATCTTCCGTGTCTCGAGGTGGCGGCACGGCGGGCCGTTCAGGGCTAGTACCTGCGATGATGCCACACCGTGCCCCGCCGGGGTGGGTATTTTCCGGTCAGCGGGACGACGAGGCAGGGCTTATTCGCGGAGGCAGGTCCGGTTTCATGATCCCGGGGATTTCTCAGTCGCTACGACTGAGAAATCCCCGGGATCATGAAGGAGCCAGGGCGCTGTCACAGGGATGTCACACCGGGCCTGGTCGGCTGTCGCAGTGACGCCTGCTCAGCGCGCTTCAGGCAGCAACGGGTCCGGAGGAGAGGCGCGCTGAGCAGGCGAGAACACAGCGGCCCGGTGCAGCGGCCCGGTGCCAGTAGCCCAATGCAGTAGCCCGGTGCAGTAGCCCGGTGCAGTAGCCCGGTGCAGTAGCTCAGTGCAGCAGGGCGCGGGCCGCGGTCTCGATGGACTGCTCGGAGAGCAGCACGGTCGCGGCAGCATCGCCGAGCGGGATGAAGCTGTCCTCGCTCGCCACCCGCGCGAGTTTGCCGGAGTATCCGCCGTCGACCAGGGCCGTGATGATCCCCTCCGACACCCCGCCCGTGCGCCGGGTCTCATCAGCGATCAGCACCCGGCCGGTGACCGAGGCTTCGCGCAGCACGTCCTGCACGGGCAGCGGCGCGAGCCAGCGCAGGTCCACCACCCGGCAGGAGATCCCCTCGCCGGCCAGCCGGGCAGCCGTCCGCAGGCTCATCCGCAGGCCATTCCCGAAGGTGACGATGGTGAGGTCATCACCGGCGCCGTAGACCCGGGCCCGGCCGGGCGGGACATGCGCATCCGACCACCGCCACGGCGGGTCGTACGGCGCCAGCCACCCGTCATCCCCTGGCTCATGGAGATCCCGCTCGTGATACAGGGCGATCGGCTCGATGAAGATGCAGACGCTGCCGTCGGCCTGAGCCGACGCCAGGCAGCTGCGCAGCATCGCGGCGGCGTCATCGGGCCTGGCCGGCAAGGCCATGATCAGGCCGGGGATGTCGCGCAGCGCGGCGACCGCGTTGTCGTTGTGGAAGTGGCCGCCGAAGCCCCGCTGGTAGCCGAGCCCGGCGATCCTGACGACCATCGGGTTCCGGTATTGCCCCCGGGAGAAGAAGGACAGCGTGGCGGCCTCGCCGCGGATCTGATCGGCGGCATTGTGCAGGTAAGCCAGGTACTGGATCTCCGGCACCGGGAGCAGGCCTGCCAGCCCGGCGCCGAGCGCCAGGCCAAGGACGGATTGCTCGTCCAGCACCGTATCGAACACCCGGCCCGCGCCGAACCGCCCGAGCAGCCCCCTGGTCACCCCGTAGACGCCGCCCTTGCGGGCGACGTCCTCGCCGAAGACCAGTACCTCGGGCCGGGCGGCGAGGGCGTCGGCCAGCGTCCGGTTGATCGCCTGCGCCAGGGTGAGCGGTCCCTCGTCCTCAGGACGCCGCCGTCCGAAGGCACGGCCGCGAGCCGACGGCGTGGCCGCGCGCGCGGCATCGGCCGCGACGACGCCGGGCCGCCGTGGCGCCAGCGGTGCCATGACCTGAGCAGCCGAGGAGAGCCGCGGCGCCCCGGCCACCTCGGCCGCCAGGGCGAGCACGCGCTCCCGCGAGGCGTGGTATCTCGCCAGCACCTCGTCCGGCGTTAGTACGCCGCCATCTACGAGCAGCCGGGCCGTTCCGAGCAGCGGGTCCCGGCGCAGGTCGGCGGCGACCTCGGCAGGCGCCCGGTAGCCGGCCTCGACGTCGGAGCCCGCATGCCCGCCGAACCGTACCGTCGATACATGCAGGAATGCGGGCTGCCGGCGCTCCCGTACCCAGGACGCCGCGCTCAGTGCGGTGTCGTACACCGCCGCCAGGTCCGAGCCGTCCGCGTGGAAGTACCGCACGCCCGGCCGGCCCGACTGGGCGGCCCTGATCCAGCCAGCCGGGGTGCGGACGCTGATGCCCAGGCCGTTGTCCTCGCAGACGAGCA
>DATGVY010000083.1:0-2413 GCA_035299845.1 Streptosporangiaceae bacterium | reverse complement strand
CAGCCCCGGCCCAGCCAGCCCCGGCCCCGCCAGCCCCGGCCCCGCCAGCCCCGGCCCCGCGAGGCCTGCCTCCGCCGTGATCGGCCCGGCGTGGTCTGCCATGCGCGCGGCCCCGGCCGGCGGCAGGGCCGCGATCAGCGGCGGAGCCGGCGACCATCGCGGCCCAGCCACCTGGTCGTGAGTCACCGCCGGGCCATCCGCGCTGTCCCGGGATGCCGCCGGGCCAGCCGCCAGCAAGGGCGCGGCCAGCTGGGTGGCTGCTCCCGGCGGGCCGGCGAGCAGTTGCCCGGTCGCGCTCCATTCGAACCCGCTTGCCTGGGTCAGGGCGGCCGCGAAATCTAGGCAGCGCTGATAGCGATCATCTGGCGACCTGGCCAGCGCCCGCGCCAGCACCCGGCCGATCTCCGGCGGCAGGTCCGGCCGGAGCGAGGTCATTTGCCGCGGCGCCTCTGCAACCTGCCCCCGCAGCAGCCCGAGATCCTGGCCGCGCCTGAACGGCGGCTCCCCGGAGAGCATCTCGAAGGCGGCGCAGGCCAGCGCGTAGAGATCGGTCCGGCCATCGACGGGGCGGGACTCGATCTGCTCGGGCGCCATGTAGTCAAGCGTGCCCGCGAACTGACCGGCGAGGTTCGGGTCGGTCGTCGTTGACAGGGCTTGCTTGCTGAGCCCGAAGTCGGACAGGTAGACGTGATCCGGCTGGCCGCTGCCCGCCACCGTAGCGAGCAGCATGTTGGCGGGCTTGACATCGCGGTGGACCAGGCCTGCGGCATGCGCCGCGTCCAGCGCGGACGCGACCTGGGCGATGATGCCGCAGGTCCGCGCCGCATCCAGCGGGCCGGCCCGGCGGACCAGGGTGCCGACGTCTCCCCCGCCGACGTAACGCATCGCGATGAACAGCGCTCCGCCGGACTCCCCGGCCTCGAAGACCGGGATGATGTGCGGATGATCAACAGCGGCTGCCGCCCTCGACTCGCTGATGAACCGCCGGCGGAACGACTCGTCCCTGGCGATCTCGGGCGCCAGGATCTTCAGCGCGACCCACCGGCCGAGGCGGGCGTCGTATGCGCGGTAGACAACGGCCATGCCGCCCCAGCCGATCTGCTCCGCCAGGTGGTAGCCAGCTACTTGCGAACCACCAGTCGCAAAATCACCGGAAACCCGGCGAACTTCGTCAGCCACCATGCCTCCAGGCCGGTCAGCCCAATTCCCGCTATCGCTATTCACAGAGACATCGTCCTGGCACCTGGATCACTCGCTTTACTGGCAAATTAAGGCCGCTAATTCAGTATTCACACCACCGGCTATGCGCTGTCAACTCGCCCGATCTATGGCTGCCACTTTTCTGCGCCTGGTTAGATCGTCACCCGCCGCAGCGTGCACGTCCAGCGGCAATAGCGCGCCGCGTGTGGTCGGCGCCGGGAGACTGGCGCTGTGACCGTGAGAGCATCAGATGCCGTGCGGCGAAAACCTGCGATCTGGAACCACAACATCCACTATCACCGGCTCATCCTTGGCGCTGTTCCGCACGGCGGCCAGCGGGGCCTGGATGTCGGGTGCGGTGAGGGCATGCTCGCCCGGCAGTTGCGGCGGGGCGTACCGTACGTGGCCGCGATCGACGTTGACGCGGCGACCATCAGCCGGGCCAGGCAGCAGGATGACGGCGCCGGGGTCGAATATCTTTGCGGTGACTTCCTCACCTATGACTTTCCGCCAGCGTCGTTTGACGTGATCGTGTCGGTCGCCGCGCTGCACCATATGGACGAGGTGGCGGCACTGCGCCGGATGCGGCGGCTCCTGCGGCCCGGCGGGACGCTGGCCGTCGTCGGGCTCGCCCGCAGCCGCTACCCGGGTGACCTGCCGGCGGACCTAGCCGCGGTGCCGGTAAACCTGCTGCTCAGGGCCTGGAAGGGATACCAGGATGTCACTGCCCCGACCGTCTGGCCGCCGGCCCGCAGCTACGCCGAGATACGGCGGATCACCCAGCAGGAGCTAGCCGGGTCCAGGTACCGCCGCCACCTGCTGTGGCGCTACTCCGTCATCTGGACGAATCCGCGAACCGGGTCCGCGAGATGACGCCTACGACCGGAATCCGGGCAGTTCAGCGGGCGGACGGGGCCGAGCGGAGCGGGGCAAGGTCGAGCGATCACCGCGACGGAACGGCCGTTCATGATCCCGGGGATTTCTCAGTCGTAGTGACTGAGAAATCCCCGGGATCATGAACGGCAGGCGTCGGGGCAGGAAGGCGGGTGGGCAGACTCAGCGCGTCCGTGATGACCGAGCGGGTCAGGCGGCAGGGGGCGGCTGGCTGGCCTGATGGCTCCTGACGCCTGCTGCCGCGATGCGGCCTTGCGGTCACCGTGACAACATGACCGGATGCGAGTGATGCAAACCCCCGATGATCGTTTCGCGGACC
>DATGVY010000082.1:0-8759 GCA_035299845.1 Streptosporangiaceae bacterium | reverse complement strand
GCTGTGACCACGGCGGGTGCGGCTACTTGTGGTGGGAGGCGGTGATGCCGAGCAGCACCTCCAGTTCGGCGGGCAGCCACTGCGGGCACAGCAGCAGCCCGGTGAGCCGCTTGTGGCCTTCGATGACGACCAGGTTCGCCGAGCCGGGCTCACCGAGCAAGATGATGGGCGGCGGCAGCTTCCCAGCCCGGGGGTTCTCGGCGATCTGCCGGTAGATCGTCCCGGGCTTGTGCTGCTGGCAGGGGCCGAGCCTGCGGGCGCCGTCGGCGGCCAGCCGGGTGCCGCCGGAGAACTCGGTCCAGTAGTCGTAGTCGATGTAGCGCACGGTGGCCAGCTCGGCCGGGGTCAGCGCGGCACGATGCCACCTGACGTCGGCGGGCATGCCGGTGAACACATCGCCTGCCGGGTAATCGCGGTAGGCGGCCAGGATCTGCCGCCGTACCGCGTTGGCGGCCTCATCGCGGGTATCAGGCTGCTCCACCACCGTGCGGTGCTGCCCGAGCCGGGCGAGGATTTGATCTGCGGGCCGTAGCGCTCGGAGGTGACCTCGGCGGCAAGGAAGACCGCGACCATGTCATCTTCGGACGCGGGCCGCAGCAGGCGCATCCCTCATTGTGCGGACCGGGTGCGCGACCGAAAAACTGTTGCACCCAGCGGATGCTCCGGCCGATGGTGAGGCATGCTCAGCGAGCAGGACCGCGCGGAGTTCGCCGAGCGCGGCGTCGTCTGGCTGCGCGGCGCGTTCGGTGCCGATGAGGCGGCCAGGATGCGCCGCCGGGTATGGGCCAGACTGGCCAGGCTCGGTGTCGCCGACGACGACCCGGCCACCTGGGCAGCGGCGGATGTCACCGGGCTGAGCAAGGCGATCAAGCGGGACAGGGTGTTCGCCGCGCTCGGCTCCCCGGTCGTCTGCGGCGCCGTCGACGACCTGCTGGGTGTGGACGCGTGGGACCCGCCGCGGGAGTGGGGCACGATCCTGGTCACCTTTCCTGGCTTTCCCGGCCAGGCCCGGCGCTGGGTGCTGCCCGCCCGGAGCTGGCATCTGGACTACGGGTGGGACCTTGACCCGGAGCCGTTGCCCGGGGTTAAGGTCTTCGCGTTCATCGCCGAGGTCCGCCCGCGCGGCGGCGGCACCCTGGTGATCACCGGGTCGCACCGGGTGGTGGCCCGGTTCGCCGCGTCGCTGCCGCCGCAGCAATCCTATGAGGGTCACCTGCTGGGCCGGTACCTGCGGCGGGACGGCTGGTTCCGCGCCCTGTCCCGGCCCGGCGACGATGATCCCGGCCGGGCGGCCCGGTTCATGGACCGTGAGCACCACGCCGGCGAGATCGCGGTCCGGGTCGCCGAGCTGACGGGGCAGCCCGGAGACGTGGTGCTGACCCATCCGTGGGTGCTGCACTCGTGGTCATACAACACCGGCAGCTACCCGCGGATGATGCTGACCAAGAACCTCTACCGCCGAGGTTGTTCCGGGCCGACCAGCGGCTGAGCGGGTGCGGTCGGTCCTGCTCGACCTGGGCGGTGTCCTGGAGGCCGACTGCTGGCCCGGCATCGCCCAGGCGTGGGCGCCGCGGCTGGGGATCACCACCCGCGAGGTAATGGCGGCGGTGTTTGGCGGCAGCAACGACACCGTCCTGCCCGGACGGATGAGCGAAGACGACTGGTGGCAGCAGGGCCCTGTTCATCGATGACACACCACGTTACGTCGCTGTGGCACAGGCACTCGGCATCGCCGGCCATGTCCACACCGGCACAAGGACGGCCGCGGCTGCGATCGGGTTCTTCGCCGGCACGGCGGGGCCACCGGATAATGACGCGTTGAGCAAACGGACGAAGCGTTCAGTGTGACGATCAGCCTTATCTGGCCTGCGGCGGGCACTAAACACAGCGGCTAGCTCCGCGACCGAGTCCACCGGGCCGACCGCATAGCCATGGCCGCCATTGTAAGCAGACGCAGCCAGCCCGCAATAGCATTCCCCGCGTCCGGGCAGTGGACCGAGCCGCAGGTGCGCGGCGTACCGGAAGGGCCCGCCGCCCCTCGGGAAGCCGGGCGGGTTTGTCGCGGGCCGCTGGGCGTATCCTGTCCGCATGCGCCTGACTTGAATTTGCTGACATTGCGCCGCTCGTCGTGTCCTGTGTACGGCGGTGCGTGGCCGGGCTCCTCCGGCCGGGACTGGTCATCACGAACCGTCCCGGTAACCGTCTCCCGGAGGAACCCCATGCTCACTACCGCTCAGCCCGGCCACTTCACCACCTTCGGCTTTGCCGTGCTCCGCGGCTTCCTCGCCGACCGCGCCGCCACGCTGCGCGGCGAGGTGGACGCGGCGATCCGTGACGCCTACGCCGCCACCTACGACGTGCGTGTCATTGACGGGATCAGCGGCCACTACCTGCCGATGGCCGCCCGGCGCACGCCGGTCAGCGCGTCGCTGGTCTGCGACGACCCGCGCTTCATCGACGCCGCGCAGCAGCTCCTCGGCGGCCCGGTCATCCCCGAATGCCCCGAGGGCGTCTTGTATTTCGCCGAGGCCGGCTGGCACACCGATGATGGCATCGGCGTGCGCAGCGTCAAGTTCGCCGCCTACTTCGACAAGCTCACCGCCGACAACGGGGTGCTGCGGCTGGTCCCCGGCTCCTGCCACCCGGAGCAGCACGCCCGGCTGGCCGCCTGCGAACGCCGCCAGCGGCCCGTCCGCATCGACGCCGACCCCGACGCCTACCAGGCGAGCATCCCCGGGTACGTGGCCGCCACCTCACCTGGTGACGTGATCGCCTTCGACCTGCATACCTGGCACGCGAGCTTCGGCGGCCAGGACCGGCTGGCCTGGACCGCGGTCTACCAGCGCTGCCCGCAAACCGGCGAAGAACGCGACCGCACGCTGCGGTCGGTCCATGACAGCTTCGAGCAGGCCTTCCACGGCTTCGACCGCGACCGCTACCTGGTGTGGCGGGACTGGCTCGGCGGCGCCGCCGCGCATCCCCGCCGGGCACCGATGATCGAAAGAATGCGGCACGCCGGGATTCTGGACCTGCCCGGCGCTCGGGACGGCTGGTGACCGGCGGGCGCCGGCCTGCCGGGGATCTCCCGGCGGGCCGGTCACCCGCGCACGGTTTCTGCGACGACGAGGAGACCAGGCGGCTGCTGCGCTCCCGGCCACCCGGGCAGGCGCTGGCCTGGGCCGCCGCCCGCCTCGGCGGGCCGGTGATCTCCGCCCGGGCGCTGCGCGGCGGGATGTCCTCGGCCGTGCACCTGCTCACCGTCCAGGACGACGGCGGGCAGCGCCGGCAGGCCGTGCTGCGCCGCTACGTACGGCCGGAACACAACGAGCAGGAACCAGATGCCGCCGGGCGGGAGGCACGGGCGCTTCGCGTCGCCTGGCGGGCCGGCCTGCCCACCCCCGCGCTGCTCGCGGTCGACCCGGACGGAGCAGGCGCCGGGGTCCCGGCCGTGCTCATGTCGCGGCTGCCCGGCCGGATCGACTGGTGGCCATCGGATATGGAGCGCTGGCTGCGGCACCTGGCCGAGATCCTGCCGATCATCCATACCGCACCCCTCCTGCCCGCCGGCGGGCTCAGGCCCTTCGCCCCGCATCCGCAGGTCAGCTACCAGCCGCCCGGCTGGGCCCGGTACCCGCACGTGTGGGAACGGGCCGCAGAGATCAGCCACCAGCCGCCGCCCCGCCTGCCAGCGGTGCTGCTGCACCGCGACTTCCACCCCGGCAACGTCCTGTGGCGGCGGGGCACGGTGTCCGGGGTGGTCGACTGGCAGGACGCCTGCACCGGCCCGGCCGCGGCCGACGTGGCGCACTGCCGGATCAACCTGCTGGACTTCGGCACCGATGCCGCCCAGCGGTTCACCAGCCTGTGGCAGCGCGCTGCCGGTGCCACATACCACCCGTGGGCCGATGTCGTCACCATCATCGGATTCCTCGACGACCTGCGCGACGAATCCGAGTGGCTGCTGATCGAGGACACGCTCGCCCGCGCCGTCGCCGAGCTCGGCGGGAACAGCCGGTGACCGGGCACGGGCAGCTCTACGCCCGGGGGCCGCCCTCGCTCACGATGCGGCGGCATCCCCGGCGAGGATCTGCTGATCAGCACCTGACGGGGCCCGCGATCCGGGATCGACAGCCAGCGCACCGAGCAGATGCCCGGTCCCCACGTAACCGCACCCCTGCCGGCATCCACGGCTGGCCGGGCTCACCGCCGATCTGCCCGGCCGCTTGCTTTCCCGGACCGGCAGGCACCGCCGGTCGGCGGTGGCAGGCGTGCCCGGCGGCGGCCCGGACCGCTGATTGGGTGCCCGCCAGCCGGGATCGCCTGGCTGCTGGCAGCCCGGCGCCGCTCGGGTGCAGAGGCAGCGGCATGCTGTCACCGCCGACGGCGGCCAGCAGCGTGCCTTCACCACTGGCGGCGAACGCGTAATGCCGCTCTTGCCGGATAGCCGTCGGTCACCCGCCGAGGGTCGTGCCGGGAACCTTCAGCCGTCCCGTCCGGGCCGTCTGTCCGGGCGGGCTTGGCCTGGTCATGGTGCGGCCCAGCCGAGCTCGACCATCGTCTGCCGGATGATCGCGAACTCCTCGGCTACCGGGGCGACCATCCCCTCGAGATGACATGCCAGCCAGCCCTCGGCGGCCTGCGGGAGGCGAAGAAGCTCCCGAGGGCGCAGATCTCCGCGTCGATGTCAGCGACCTGCACGGCCTGGCGGACCTTCGTGGCCGAGGTTCAGCAGGGCCGACATTCGGTCCCGCCACGCTCGGTGGAAGCTCAGATCCCACGCCTCCCGGACAGGGAAGACACGGCCGCCGGGATGAGCGGCCAGCCATCGTTGAGCCGCCTTCGCGGAGGAGTAGAAGGGGCACTGCGCGCACATGCAGGCGTCGGCTTCCTCGGGGCTCATCCCCTCGAGCCGGTCGAACGCTTGCGGCGGGAGTATCGGCACCACGGCGCCCCCGGGGTCGACACTCTCGACACGGCTGGGGGTGAACACGAGCCGCATGGGTGTCCCGGTCGCCGGGCAGGTTTCCTCCACGTGAAGGGACGGGCGGACCAGCGGCGCGTAGAGGAAGATGTCGGGCGCGCACCCGCTCATGCCGAACCGGCGGTCACCGATCTGGAGCTGGCGCCGGGGAGCCGATTGTGCGCGCTCCGGGTTGATGAAGGTGATGAGCCCGTCCTCGACCCGGGTGAGCCCGTCCTCAGCCCGCGTTGCAGTCGTGCAGTGTCCCTGCGCCCGCGCCTCGGCCTCGCTCACCGGCCGGCCCAGGACCTCGGCCAGACGTACGCTGCGGACGGGCCTCTCGCCGAAGTTGGTCAGCCCGATCACCGCATAGCCAAAGGTGAGGGGCTCGGTGGTACTGGCCCAGTCCAATTTGGCGAGGAAGTCCGCAAGGCCTGCCCGTTGCTGTGCTCGATGGTGCTCATCCTGTCGCTCCTGTCGGGTGATTGCGGATCGCTCGGATCTGCTCTGCTGTGGCGTCAGTAGGTGCCGAGCGCGCCGCGTGCCTTGGTGGCGCGCTCGAGCACGCGGAACGTAGTGATTCCGGCGGCCAGGTAGGCGGCGGCGGTGACGGCGACCCAGAGCAGGCCGCCGGTTCCCCATAGTCCGGTGACGCCGCGGTGGCCGAGCATCACCCCGTAGAGGCTGGCCGCGGAGCTGGTGACCGGGAACACGCGGCCGATGCCGGTGAACCAGCCGGGGACGGTCAGCACCGGCAGCGCCGAGATCGCGAAGACCATGATCAGCAGCAGCATGGTTTCCTGGAGCAGCTGGATCCGTTTCCACAGCAGGGTCAGCCCGGCGATGATCAGCGAGTAGCCGATGCCGGTGAGGATGAGGAACGCCATCGGCACCAGCGCGGCCGGGGTCCAGTGGAAGTGCAGGGTGACGAACGCGCTGACCAGGCCGTAGGTGACCGCCATCAGGATGAGGGTCTCGATGAGCGCGGCGGCCACCCGCCCGGCGGCGGCGACCAGCCAGGACGGCAGCGGGGACAGGTAGACCTGCTCGATGGTGCCGGACTGGATCTCGGCGAGCAGCCGCCAGAACAGCTTGACCGCCTGGAAGTAGAAGAACATGGCCGGGATGAACGCGATCATGAGCAGGGAGATCCGGCTGCTGTTCAGGGTCCAGCTCAGGTGCCCGGCGGCGATCTGGCGGCCGGAGCCGAACATCGGGCCGAGCAGCAGGATGAAGACGGTGAAGAACGGCAGTTCCAGGGCGATCTGCAGACGTTCGGACCAGGCGAACAGCAGGCCTTTGCGGACCTCGTTGCCCAGTGCGGTGATAAAGCCGGTCATCGCGGGGACAGCCCTCCTTCGCGCCGGGCGCGGCGCAGCGTGTTCAGGTAGGTGGCCCAGCCCAGGCCGGCCAGCACCACGACGTGCACGAGCAGCCAGGGCAGGGTCCCGCCGGACCAGGCGGCGCCGAGCCCGCGGCCGGCCAGGGTGGTGTTCAGCACCTCGGTGCCGAGCGTGGCGGGAACGAACCGGGCGAAGATCTCGATGCCGCGGGGGAACAGGGCGACGGGGATGAACATGCCGCCGAAGAACATGACCGCCATGTTGAACACGTGCACCACGGCGCCGATGCTGGCCACGCGGAGCGTCAGCGCGGTCATCAGCAGCCCATAGCCGAGCCCGTCGGCGATGATCAGCGCCAGCGGAACCAGCGCATCGGGCCGGATCACCCAGTGCGGCCCGTACCCGAGCCCGAAGGCCAGGGCAAGCAGCACCGCGGGAATCAGCCCCTCCACCGCCAGCGCGGCCAGCCGGCCCGCCGCCAGCAGCGAGGGCCGGGCGGGGGACAGGTGCGCCTGCTCCAGCGTGCCGCCGTTGACCTCCTCGGCGATGCCGCCGCTGCCCTGCACCGCCGCGGTCGCAGCGACGATGTAGGCGAACAGCCCGGGCAGGGTCAGCGCCAGCACCGGCAGCGGCAGGTGCCCGCCGCCGATGAAGAACTGGATCATCAGGTACAAGAACCCGTTCAGCACGACGCCGCTGATCACGACCGCGCGGCGGCGCCACATCAGCCGCAGCCCCTTACCCGCCTCCGCGGCGACGACGCGCAGCGCGAAGCCGGGCGGCGCGGCCGCCGGAGCCCCGGCGCGGGGTATGGCGATCGCGGTCATGCCACCGGCTCCCGGTCTGCCGCCGCCCGGGTGGCCGCGTCGTCGCGTGCGCCCGTGCCGATGAGCCGCAGGAAGATCTCCTCCAGGCCGGGCCCGGCCTGGGTGACCGACAGCAGCGGGATGTCGCTGGCGCGCAGCTCTCCCAGGAAGTCGGCCAGCCGGCCCTGGTCGGCGTCGCGGAGGGTGACCCGGGTGGTGCCGGCGTCCGCCTCGGCCGCCGCCCCGGCCGGCAGCGCGCCCGCGAGGCCATGCAGCCGCCCGGCGACCCGGACCTCGAACCGGTCCTCGGCGAACCGGCCCAGCAGCTCGGCCGTGGGCAGGTCGGCGATGATCACCCCGTCCCGGATGATCGCGATCCGGTCCGCGAGTTCCCGCGCGACCGGCAGCTGGTGGGTGGTCAGCACGACCGTCTTGCCCTCGCCGGCGGCCAGGTACGCGATCCAGTCCTTCACGGTTCGGGCCGCCTCGACGTCCAGGCCGATGGTCGGCTCATCCAGCAGCAGGACCGGCGGGTCGGTGATCAGCGCCGCGGCGATCGCCACCTTCTGCTGCATGCCGCGCGAGTAAGATCCCACGGTCTCGTTCCGCCGCCCCCACAAGCCCAGCTCGGACAGCAGCCACTCCGCCCGCGGCCTGATCTCCTGGGCGCGCAGCCCCTTCAGCCGCCCGAAGTACATCAGGTTCTGCCAGGCGGTCAGCGGCCAGTACACGTTGCGGGACCCCTCCAGCACCGCCCCGATCTGCCGCACCGCCGCCGCCCGCTGCCGCTGCACGTCGTAGCCGCCCAGCCGGATCGTTCCGGCGGTCGGCACGATCAGCCCGCAGGCCATCTTGATCGTGGTGGTCTTGCCCGCCCCGTTCGGCCCCAGCAGGCCGATCACCTGCCCGGCCGGGACGGTGAGCGTGACGTCGTTCACCGCGGTGAGCCAGCCCTTGCCCCGCCGGTACCGCTTGGTCAGCCCGGACAGCGCGATCGCCGGCCGGGCACCACCCCTGCCGTCGGCTCGCTGGTCGTCCAGCATCCCGGCATCTCCCTTGATATCTTCCTTATGACGTAAGCTTTCCTGGGAAGGTAACCCATATGCCGTAAGCTTGCAACTGAAAGACCGGGAGGGAACCATGGCCCCACGGGCGAGAGCGGCCCGCGCCGCCGGGAGCGCGACGGGAAATGGCACGCCGATGGCGGGAAGCCCCGCAGTCACTGGCGGCCCCGCGGTGGCAGGTCCCGCGGACAGCGCCGCGCGCCCCCGGCTGACCAGGGGGAAGGTGCTGCGGGCGGCGCTGGAGTTCGTCGACGCCAACGGCCTGGCCGCGCTGTCCATGCACAAGCTGGGCGCCGAGCTCGGGGTGCAGGGCATGTCGCTGTACAGCCACGTGGCCAGCAAGGACGCGCTGCTGGACGGCATCGTCGAGGCGATGACCTGGGAAGCAGGCATGCCGCCCGCCGACGGCGCGGACTGGCGGGACGCGCTGCGCCACGTCGCCCGCGAGATCCGCGGCGTGATCCTGCGTCACCCGGCCGCCGCGCCGCTGCTGGTCAGCCGGCCGGTGATGCCCACCCGGCGGCTGGAACAGGTGGACGCCTACCGCAGGCTGCTGGTGCGGGAAGGGTTCACCGAGGACCGGGCG
>DATGVY010000081.1:0-4170 GCA_035299845.1 Streptosporangiaceae bacterium | reverse complement strand
CGGGCCAGGCAGGCGGCCGCCAGCCGGGACGGCGAGCGTGAACCGCAGTCGGCCGGCCAGCATGTCCTGCCGGCGCCGCGGGTCGCCGGCCAGGCGCAGCACGTCGATGACGAACGCGCGCAGCTCCTCGTCGGTGGTCAGCCGGACCGCCTGCGCGGTCCCGCCCGCAGGCGACCAGGCCACTGGCGTCGGCATTGTGCCCGCCGACCCTTCGACGTGGCGTTCTACGGGTCCTGACCCGTTCGATGTGACATTCAACGGGTTCGGCTGATCCCCTGCAGCGGCCGGCAGGACCTCGCGCAGGACCTCTCGCACAAGGCGGCGGAGCTCGTCGGAGGCGGGAATGCCGCCGGGTGCGGGAATGCCGCCGGGTGCGGGAATGGCGTCCGGGACGGGAATGCCGTCCGGGGCGCGATTGCGGTCGGGGCCGGTCATGCCGGCTCGCCGAGCAGCGCAGTGACGGCGTCGGCGGCCTGCCGCACGTCGTCCTCAAGGCCGGACAGGTAGACCCGGCCGGTGGCGCCGATCATCCGGTAGTCGACGATCTTGATCTGCGCGGCCTTCTCCGCCTCGTTGGCGGCCAGGATGGCATAGGAGGCCGGCTGCAGCTCCAGGACGAACAGCGACTCGCCCGGCAGCACCATCGAGCCCAGCTTGTTCCTGTTCACCAGGAACGCGTGCTGGGCGTCGATCCGGGTCATGATCCGCGCGGCGAGTACCTGCGGCCGGGTGGCGCTGGCGGCGCTGACCCCGAGCGCGGCGAGCACCGCGCTGCTGGCCGCGTGCACGGCGTCATTCGTGCCGTGCAGCTCCAGGTAGCCGAACTGCCGCTCCACGATCAGGATCCCGGCCTGCACGTCGGCCTCCTTGAGCGCGACATCGGTCAGCGGCTCGATATCCAGGCCGGGCGCGACCTCGATCACCTGTGCGGCCATCCGCAGCCGCGGCGGCCGGCCGCGCACCCAGCTGCCGAGATAGCACATCGTCTGCGGTTGCAGCTGGTCAAGGAAGATGAACGATCGAAGCTCGGCCATTCCTCACCCGCCGACGAGCTGCTGGAGCTCTTCGATGATCAGCGCCCGGAGCTGCTCGCGGACGGCTGCGGAGACGGCGCCGCCAGGCTGCCCGCCGGCCGCCGCGCCATCCCCGTCGCCCCACCGCGAGCCATTCCCGGCGCCGGCGCCGCCGTGCGGCCAGCCATCGGCGGTGCCGCCCTGGCCAGCCGGCTGCGCCCCCGGCAGGTTCGATGCCACCGGATAGGCGGGCACCGGGCCGCCCGGCGCCTCCCCCACGGTGATCGCCGTGAAGTCGTCGAACGGCACGCCCGGCGACGAGTGGTAGGCGACCCTGGCCCAGTTGACCAGATGGCGTGGCTCCAGGTTCTCGCCGATGGAGCTGCGCCCGGCGAAGCCGGTGCCCAGCGTCATGGACGGCGCGAGGTTCGTGTCCAGGCCGGCGCTGCCGGTGCTGTTGCCCGCGTTGACGGCGACCCGGAGCACCGGCACCCGTTCGGCGAACCGCATGATGACCCGCGGATCCCGGCTGTGGATCGCCGCCGAGTGCCCGGCGCCGCCGATCCTGATCACCGCGCGGGCTGCCTCGATCCCGCGGGCCGCCGACCCGGCGCTGACCACGCCGAGCACGGGGCAGAGCTTCTCGCGGGCGAACGGCTCCTCCGGCAGCACCAGGTCGAACGGCGCGAGCAGCACCCGGGTCCGCGGCGGCACCCGCAGCCCGGCCCGGGCGGCGATCCAGGCAGCGTCCTTGCCGATCGTCTCGCCGTTGAGCCGCCCGTCCGGGAACAGGAAGTCGCGCAGCTTGTCCCGGCCGGCCTCATCGAGCAGCACGGCGTGGTGGCGCTGCATCTCGCGCAGCAGCTTGCCGGACACGGATTCCTCGGTGACGAGGACCGACTCATTGGTGCAGAGCACGGAGTTGTCGAACGCCTTGCTGTCGGTGATCAGCTGCGCGGCCGCGGCCAGGTCCGCGGTGGCGTCGACAAGGACGGGCACGTTGCCGGGACCCACGCCGAGCGCCGGGTTGCCGGAGCGGTGGGCGGCCCGCACCACCGCGGTCCCGCCGGTAGCCACGATGACGCTGGTGACCGGATCCGCCATCAGCGCCTCGATCAGCGGGATGGTGACGTCCTGCACCACCTGGATGGCGCCGTCCGGCGCGCCGGCCGCGGTGGCGGCGGCGGCCAGCAGCCTGGTCGCGTCGGCGCAGCAGTCCTTCGCCATCGGGTGCGGGCTGACGACGATCGCGTTGCGGGTCAGCAGCGCCAGGATGACCTTGAAGAACACGCTGCAGACCGGGTTGGTGGACGGGGTGAGGGCCAGCACGACGCCGGCCGGCCGGGGCAGTGACACGATCTTGGATTCGGCGTCCGCCCGGGGGCTGACGTAGTCGTCGTCCCGGTAGTGCTCGAAGATCCCGAGGGAGCAGGCCTCGTTCTTGATGACCTTGTGCTCGGCCACCCCGAACCCGGTTTCCCTGACCGCCCACTCGGCATACCGCCGGGCCTGTCCGTGGGCTGCGGTCGCGACCGCCTCGGCGATCCGCAGCACCGACGCCCGGTCGTACCCGGCGAAGGCGCCGGCCGCCCAGTGCGCCCGGGCCAGCATCTGCCTGGCCCGGTGCGTCGCCGCCGGGCTTCCGGCGGCCGGGCTTCCGGCGGCTGGGCGGCCGGTGGCACGCCGGTCCGCGGTAGTGCCGGCGGCAGCCCGGCTGGCCGCGTGGCCGTCGGCCGCGCGCGCCGCCGTCACCGACGGCTCCCAGCCGGGGTCCGCCGCACCTCGGCGCGGGCCCGCCCGATCCCGGCCTCGGTCCGCTCCAGCAGCTCCTCGCACAGCTCCGGGGTCATCAGCAGGCCGGGCTTGTACTGCAGCACCCGAGGATCCAGGGTCGAGAAGATCGCCCAGACCCCGGTCCGGTACAGGTGCCGCATGACGTACTTCGCCCCTTCCGGGTGGTCAAACTCCAGGCCCATCACCACGCCGTTCTGCCGGATCCCGGTAAACCAGTCCGGGTAGCCGGCCTGGATGGCACGCAGCCCACCGCCGATCAGGTCGGCGATGTAGTGCACCATCGACCTGGTTTCCGGCCGGCTGCAGATCTCCAGGGTCTTCAGCGCGGCGACGCAGCCGAGCTCGGCGCCGCCGAAGCTAGAGATGTGCGCGAAGCCGTCCTCGGTGAGCCAGCCCGCGCACTGCTCGCTGACCAGCACCGCCGCGATCGGGTACATGCCGCCGGACAGCCCCTTGCCGGTCACCAGGATGTCCGGCTCGATGCCATGCTTCGTGATGGCCCACATTTCCCCGGTCCGCATCAGCCCGGTCTGGACCTCGTCGGCGATGTAGAGCGCGCCGTGCCGCTCGCAGAGCGCCTTGACCTCCTCGAGGTAACCGGGTGCGGGCAGCGGGAAGCCGTAGGTGGCCGGGATCGTCTCCATGATCACCGCGGCGACGTCGCCGCCGGCCAGCGCCGACTCCATCGCGCCGAGGTCGTTGAACGGCACATGCGTGAACTCATCGGGCCGGTCGGAGAGGAACAGCCGGGAGAACCGGTCGTCGCCGGTGGCGACGGCCAGCCCGGTGTGGCCGTGGTACGCCTTGACGATCGAGACGATCTTGCGCCGTTTGGTGGCGTGCCGCGCGGTCTTCAGCGCGATGTCGATCGCCTCGCCGCCGCCGCTGCCGTAGACCACCTTGGTCAGGTTCGGCGGCGCGGACCTGATCAGGGCCTCGGCGAGCGCGGCCCGGGCGCTGGACGGGAAATGATGGTTGCCGATGTCGAAGGAGCGCATGCCGGTGGTGATGGCCTCGACGAGTTCCGGATTCCGGTGGCCCAGATTGTAGGTCCCGCCGTTCAGGTGCACGTCGATCAGGCGCAGGCCGGACATATCCCAGATGAAGTAGCTCTCCCGGCGGTCGATGACGAGATCGACGCCGGTCTCGGCCCAGAAGTCGGTCTTGCCGGGGTTCCAGAACTCGCGGGACTTCGCCAGCACCTCGGCCTTGGACTGCATGCTGAAGACGTCGTAATCGTGCATCGCCCTGCCCTCGTCACCGGCAGCCGCCCAAACCCATAACAGACCAAATCATTGATCGGTCTGACCTAATAGTCAAGAGGCAGATATAAGCTATTTTCTGCTGACCGAAAGTCTTGTCA
>DATGVY010000080.1:0-3060 GCA_035299845.1 Streptosporangiaceae bacterium | reverse complement strand
GACCCCCGGGGTGCCGCCCCGCGGGGCGTCGGCCGGGTCCTCCGGCACGGGCCGGCCGCCGGTGTAGCCCTCCGCCTTCCACAGGTCGAAGGCGACGCTCCGGTCGGACTCCAGCAGGCTGAGCACCCGGGTCAGGTCAGTCAGCGCGTACTGCGCGGGCACGTCCGCTTTGTAGGTTTCCGGGATCGAGTCCCGGCAGATCTCCAGCAGCGCCCGGGCCTGCCGTTCGTCCAGCGTGCGCGCCGCCTCCTCGGCGAGGTCATCGTCCCACGAGCGGACCGTGGCGGCCAGCTTCCGCTCCAGCCGGGCTGCGTCCACCTCCGGCAGGCTGCGCCCGCGCTCGATGCGCACCACCACGTGCAACCTGGCCAGCGCCGATTCGGTGACCGTGGCCGCGTAGTCCACGGACACCCCGTCGAAGGCGGCGCGCAGGATCTCCTGAATGCGCAGCCGGATCGGCGTGGTGTACCGGTCCCTGGGCAGGTACACCATGCAGGACATATACCGGCCGTAGTAGTCCTTGCGCAGGAACAGCCGGGTCTGCCTGCGCTGGCGCAGGTCGAGCACCCCAACGGCGATCGGGGTGAGCTCCTCGGCGGAGATCTGGAACAGCTCCTCGCGCGGGTACCCCTCGAGGATCTCGGTCAGGTCCTGCCCGTCATGGCTGTCGGGGGTCAGCCCGGCCGCCTCAAGCACGCTGGCCAGCTTGCGCCGCAGCACCGGGACGCGGGTGATGCTCTCGTGGTAGGCGGCGTGCGTGTACAGGCCGAGGAACCGGTACTCGCCGCGGACCTCCCCGGTCTTGTCGACCCGCTTGACCGCGACATAGTCGAGGTAACTCGCCCGGTGGACGGTGGACCGCGAGTTCGCCTTGGTCAGGATCAGCCGCTGCGGCTCCAGGGCCCGGGCCCGCACCTCGGCTGGCAGCGCCGCGAAGGAGTTCGAGCTGTGCCGGTCGTCGCGCAGGATGCCCAGGCCTGTGCCGGGCACCGCGAGCAGCGACATTCCGTCGGGCCCGCCCACCAGGTCGTACTCCCGGTAGCCGAGGAACGTGAAGTGGTTGTCAGCCAGCCAGCGCAGCAGCGCCTGGGTCTCGGCCGGCACCCGCGGGCCCTCCTCCGCGGCCAGCCGGTCGGCCAGCCGGACCGCCATGGCCTGCATCCTTGAGTAGTCCTCCACGGCGACCCGGACATCGTGCAGCACGCTGCGCAGGTCCGCCTCAAGCTGCGCCGCGCGGAGGCCGCCCGGCCGGGTGGCGATCTCGATGTGCGTCCACGACTCGGTGATCTTGTCGTGGCTGTCCCGGCCGTCGCTGGTCGCCGGGTCACTGAGCGGGCCGGCCACCTCGCGGAGCGCCCCGGCCACATCCCTGCGGACCAGTAGCTGGGGGTGCACGACCAGGTCGCTGTCCAGGTCGTGGCGGGCCAGGGCCATGGTCACCGAGTCGACGAGGAACGGCATGTCGTCGGTGACGATGTCCACCACCGCCCGGCCCGCGGCGAAGGCGGCGCCCTCGGCGGCCGGGCGCACCTGCACCAGGGCGCGGCCCTGCGGGCGGTCCGCCGCGAGCCGCGCATGCTCGATAGCCACCGCGCGGACCCGGGCCGGCCCGGCCGCGGCCAGGTCTTCGACGGGGACATGCCGGTAGTAGGCCTGCAGGTAGCCCAGCAGGTCGCCGACGCGCGCCTCCGCCTGCCCGGCTGTCTCGGCCTGCCCGGCCGTCTCGGCCCGCCCGGCCGCCTCAGCCAGCAGGGCTTCCTTCGCGTCTTCTGCCCTGTCCGACATCCGTCCCACTCCCCTACAAGTGATCCCGCAGCTCCCACAGCAGCGGGTAGTAGCGCAGCGGCACCCGCTTGCGCAGGTACGGTGCACCGCTCGACCCCCCGGTGCCCGACTTGGTGCCGATCTGCCGTTCGACCATCTGGACATGCCGGGCGCGCCACAGCCCGGCCAGCTCGTCGTGGGTGAGCAGGTCCTCGGTGAGCTGCCAGAGGTCGTCGTGGGCGGCCCGGTTCCTGGCCACCTCCTGGAGCGCCACCGCGACGTCGTCGTCATCGCCGGTCGGCAGTCCCCTGGCGTCGAGCAGGGCCAGGTACGCATCCCACAGCGACGGCTGGCTCAGGCGGTGCTGGAGACGGTTACGTTCGGTATCTGAAATTGATCGGAACCGGGGGACGAAGCTCTCATCCTTGGCCCCGGACAGGAACTCAAGCTCTCGGTACTGGACCGACTGGAACCCGCTGGCGGGCGCCAGCACCGACCGGAACTCCAGGAAATCCTGCGGAGTCATCGTCTCCAGGATGTCGACCTGCGTGACGAGCAGCCGCTCGATGGCGTGCACCCGGCGCAGCAACTGCCCGGCCCGCCGCGGCTGGCCGCCGGTCATAGCGTCGCGCGCCGACTCGAGCTCATACAGCAACTGCTGGAACCAGAGCTCGTAGACCTGGTGCACGGTGATGAACAGCAACTCGTCGTGGGCCGGCGGATCGGCCTGCGGCACCTGCTGCGCGAGCAGCTGCGGCAGGCGGAGATAGCCGCCGTACGTCAGCCGGCCGCCCTCTTCGCCGAAGCTGCGCGACCGCGGCGCCGGGGACGTCCGGGGCGACATGGCCGCACCACGCCGTTGTGGTGTCAAAAAGTGCCCTCAATCAACGTTGATCGCCCTGCCTCGCTGCGTCCGACTCTACTTGCGCTGCGGCCGGGGCGAACAGGCCGAGTACCTCGGGATTGGCCAGCGCGTCCGGGTCGGCCGCGTCCGCCACCGGCGTGCCGAGCAGGATCTTCCTGACCGGCACCTCAAGCTTCTTGCCGGACAGCGTCCGCGGGATGGCCGGCACCTGATGGATCTCGTCCGGCACATGCCGGGGAGACAATTCGGCGCGCAGCACGGCCCGGATCCTGGCGATCAGCCCGTCGTCGAGTTCGGCGCCGTCGCTGAGCACCACGTACAGCAGCAGCCGCCCGTCCTGGCCGAGCTGGCCGGTGTCCACCACCAGGCTATCGCTGACCTCCGGCAGCCGCTCCACGACGCGGTAGAACTCGCTGGTCCCCATCCGCACG
>DATGVY010000079.1:0-2352 GCA_035299845.1 Streptosporangiaceae bacterium | reverse complement strand
GTCGGCCGCACGCGCCTCGGCGGCCGGAATCATCGGCCAGCTGCCGTTGGTACTGGCGTCGCGAAGACCGGTCAGCCGGCCCAGCGCGGTCGGCCGGCCCAGCGCGGTCGGCCGGCCCAGCGCGGTCGGCCGGCCCAGCGCGGTCGGCCGGCCCAGCGCGGTCAGCCGGCACGCCGCGGTCAGCCAGCCCGCCGCGGCCAGCCGGCACTTGGGCAGTCGCGACATTGCGGTCAGTCGCCGACTACACCGTCGATCCGCTCACGCAGCAGGTCCGCGTGCCCGTTGTGCCTCGCGTACTCCTCAATCATGTGCACAAGGATCCAGCGCAACGAGAATCGCTCGCGCCGCCGTTCGCCCGTGGCATCCAGCGACGGGGCAGCGGCCACCAGTTCCCTGGCCCGCTCGCAGTCGGCCCGCCAGGCAGCGAAGGCTTCCGCCACGTCGGCCGCGTCAACGTCATCGAATTCCCCGTCCGGGTTCGCGTCGGTGTAATACCGGGGCGGCGCGTCCTCGCCATCGAGGACTCTCCGGAACCAGGATCGCTCCACCTCGGCCATGTGCCGGACGAGGCCGAGCAACGACAGGCTGGACGGCGGGACCGAGCGCTGCCGCAGCTGATCATCGGTCAGCCCGTCGCATTTCCAGGCCAGCGTGTCCCGGTGAAAGTCGAGCCAGGCAGTCAGCATGTCGCGTTCGTCCGCCTCAAGCGGCGGCTCCGTGCGCTCAGTTGTCATGCCCACAGTGTGCCGCAGGCCGCTGGCGGTCCCGGTGGGAATGGGGCCGGCTGGCGCCGTGGCTGACAGCATGGCTGACGGCCTGGCCGCCTGGCGCGGCAGCCGACGGGACGCCCGGCCGCGCTGATGCCGGGGCCGGGCGATGGACAGGACGAGCGGGCAGGCCGGGTGACCGGCGAGCAGCTCAGGCGACGATCCGCGCCAGCTGAGCGGGGCGGAGGTACGACCATGCGCGCACTCCACGGATGCGGCTGAGCACGGCCGCGATGGCGATCGTGGCCACGACGGAGATCATGCCTCCCGCGATCATGCTTATCCTCGGCCCGAACATCTCCGCGATCCAGCCGGCCAGCGGCGCACCGACCGGGGCACCGCCCAGGAAGACGAGCATGTACAGGCCCATCACGCGGCCCCGCATCGCAGCGGTCGTACCGAGTTGCGTCGCCGAGTTCGCGGCCGTGGTAAAGCTGAGCAGCGCCAGCCCGGTCGGCACCAGCATCACGAGGAACGACCAGAAGTCCGGCATCAACCCGCCGACGATCTCGAACACGCTGAACGCCAGCGACATCACCAGCAGCAGTGGCATGCTCGGCCGGCCGCGCCGGGCAGCGAGCAGCGCGCCGCCCAGCGCGCCCAGGGCGAACACGGCCGAGGCGAGGCCGAACGCCCCGGCACCGGTGTGAAAGACCTGCCGTGACATCAGCGCGTTGGTCACCTGGAAATTCATGCCGAACGTGGCCACGAAGAAGATCAGCACCATGGACAGCCACAGGTTCGGGCGTGCGCGCACATACGTGATCGCCTCGCGAAGCTGACCCTTCGCCCTGGGCACCCGCACCGCGGGATGCAGCTCCGACGGCCGCATCAGCTTCAGGCTGATCAGCACCGCGCCATACGACACGGCGTTCACCAGGAAGGCCGCTGGCGTCCCGACGGCGCTGATAACGAGTCCGGCGACGGCAGGACCGGCGATCCTGGCCAGGTTGAACACGGCGCTGTTGAGCGCGATCGCGTTCGGCATTCCGTCCCGGCCGACCATCTCGACGGCGAAGCTCTGCCGGGTCGGATTGTCCACCACGGTGATCACGCCGAGCGCGAAGGCCAGCGCGTAGACCTGCCAGATCCGCACCATGCCGGTGATCGCCAGCACGCCAAGGATCAGGGCGAGCCCGCCCATGGCCGCCTGGGTTGCCAGCAGGATGCGGCGCTTGGGGTACCGGTCGGCGACCATCCCGCCCCACATGCTGAACAGCATCGGCAGGAACTGCAGGCCGGTGGTGATGCCGAGGGCCGTGCCGCTGCCATGCGTGAGCTGGAGTACCAGCCAGTCCTGCGCCACGCGCTGCATCCAGCTGCCGGTGTTGGAGATGACCTGCCCGGTCGCGAAGAGCCGGTAGTTGCGCGTGTGCAGTGATGTGAACATCCGGTGGCCCGATGGCCTGGCTACGGCGGCCTCGGTGTCCTGTCTCGGCTCGGCGGCCTGGGCCGGCTGGGGGGGCTGGGCCGGCTCGGCGGGCTGGGCCGACTCGGTGTCCCGTCTCGGCTCGGCGGGCCGTGCCGGGCGGGCGGCCTGGGCCGGCTCGGCGAGCCGTGCGGCCTCGGTGTCCTGTCTCGGCTC
>DATGVY010000078.1:0-4688 GCA_035299845.1 Streptosporangiaceae bacterium | reverse complement strand
GGTGGTGCTCGACGGCACCTGAAGGCCGCCGGATGGCGTGACGCCGAGCCTGATCAGGCGGGTGCGCAGGCCGATTGCCGGGATGATGAGCGACACCGGCCGGGCGGTGGCCCGCTTCGCCGCCGCCCGTGCCGGCGGGGCCACGGGGCCGGCCGGCGCCCGTATCGCGGCTGGCCGCCCCGGCAGCGGTCCGTGACCGGTGTGGCCGGCAACGATCAGGCCGGCCACACCGGTCACGGCGGCAAGCAGGCCGCAGGCGAGTACCGCCGCCGCCGCCGGCCGGCCGGACAGTGTCTTCATCTCAGTGCCCTGGCGGGGTCAGTGCTCTGGTGTGCCGGTGCCCTGGTGGGTCAGCGCTCTGGCGTCACCGGCCGACCGTGCCGGGAGCGGCGCTGCCCGGCCCGGCGCATCCGCTTGGCGCCGGTCAGCGTCAGGATCATGCCCGCCGCCAGCGCTGCGAGCCATGGCACGGGCGAGGAGCCAGGCCGCGGCGCGGTTCCGCCGAACCCGGTCGCGGCTCCGCCCTCCGGGAAAACCTTGCTGCCCGCCGCGTCTTCCAGGCTGGCAATCCACAGGCGGCCGGGGTGGTCGAGCACGACGAGAGTATGAATGCTGCCGGCGATCAGCGTGACTTTCGACGAGACGCTCTCGCTCGCGCCGCCGGCGTGCACGGTCCACGTCCCTGGCGAGACGACCTGGTAGGAGCTAACCCTGGCGAACGCCTCGTTGCCTGCCAGGACCTGGCGTCCGGCGGTGACGGTGACCCGGTGCTGCTGTAGCGACGCCTGGATCACCCGCACCAGTGCCTCGCCCGGCGGCGTGCTGAGCCTGTCCCGCATCACCTGCAGTCGCAGGCCGGCCAGCGGGCCCATTCCAGCCACTGTATAGGCGTCGCGTGCGGTCACGTTGACGCTGGTGGACAGGACCGGCTTGGAGTTGGCCGAGGCGCCGGCCGAGCGCATGGCGACGGTGTAGTCGCCGCTCTTGACGCTCTGGTAGGGCGAGACGGTTCCATAGCTGACGTGCTTGAGGACGATCATGGCGTGGGAATCGCCGAAGGAATACAGGTAAACGTCCACCGGGGGGGTGTTGGGGGACAGGTGGGCCAGCCGGAGCCAGCCGATGCCCCGTGACCGGGATGCGGCGGAAGCGGGGGATGCGGCCGAGGCAGCGGACGCGGTGAATGTGGCGGGCATGGCGGATGCGGCGGATGCGGCGGATGCCGCTGGGCCTGCGCAGCAGAGCATGCCGAGGGAGAGGCCGAGCGCGGCGAGCGGCCTCGCGGTGCGCAGGGCCCGCGCGGGGAGTGTCATGGTTTCCTCTTTTCTTGTCCGGGCTGGCCTGGTCGGCCAGCCCGCGGGTAGTGGGATGGGGCTTGGGGACTGGCTTCGGCGCTGGCATTGCCAGCGGTGAGCAGCCCGAGCGGGCTCGGGCCGGCAAATCCGACCTGCACCGCTTTCTGCCCGTCGCCGATCGTGGCGGTGTGCAGGATCGCGGCCAGAAAAGGCGGGCGCTGCGCGCGCAGAAAAGCCAGCACAGAACGGAGGAATCTGGCGTTGGCCCGGGCTGCCAGAGTCAAGCCGCCGCGGGCCTGCCTGGCGGCGGCTCCCGGCGCTGAGATCTCGGCCGAGCGCAGCGGGATACCGGGGCCGGCACCCGGACCGGAGTTTGCGAAGTCAATGATGCTCAGCGCGTGCTGCGCGGCGATTGCGGCGATCGTGATGAGCAGCCGGGAGTCCACCTGTCCGGTGGCGAGCTGCTTCCTGGCGCTGGCCGTGACGCTGATCTCATTGTTGAGCAGCAGCTGGGTACCGGCCGCCTCACGGGCCAGCAGGTCGGAACGTAACGCGGTGCGGTACGCGGCCGCGCCGTAGGGTGCGACGACGCGGATCTGGATGCGGGCCCTGCCGAGACCGAACACGGCAATCACCGCCGGTGCATAGACCGCCGCCAGGCGGCTGCCGAACAGGTTCCTTACCGCCGCCGTGGCTATCACTACGTCCGAGCCGAGCGGATCCTCCGAGGATGGCCCGAGGGTGACCAGGTTCCCGCCGATGACGCCCTGTGCACGCAGGGCAGCGCGCATGGCCGGATCGCAGGACAGGATGGCACTCCGGCTGATCTGCCGCGCGACCCAGGCGGCTGCCTGGCTGCGGACCGCCGCGACGCTGGCCAGGCCCCCTGCGCCGGGCGGCGTTCCGCTGCCATCGTAGAACGTCAGCTGGATGACCCCGGCCGCGGACAGGGCCACCAGCGCGGCGGCCGTAGCCAAGGCGGAACTCACCAGGCACAGCACGCGGCGGTTTCGCCAGCCGGCTGGCGCCGTGTGCCCGGCCCGTGGTGGCCGGGCGTCCGGCGACAGCATCTCCGGGGAAACGGCGCCGGGGGAAACGCTGACCCAGGAAACGGTGCCACCGGACACGGTTCCCCGCACAACGCTGACCGTGGGATGGCTCTCGGCGGATCTGCCGTCCGGCATCCCGCCGGGCCAGCCGGGAGATTCGCCGCCGGGCCAGCCGGGAGACTCGCCGCCGGGCCAGCCGGGAGACTCGGCAGCGGCGTGCGCCTGCCGTCCGCGTAGGTCGCCGGATTGCTGGTAGCGGTGCTCAGCCTCGGCGTAGTCGCCCCGGGCCTGGGCCAGAATACCGAGCCTGTGCTGGCTGCGGGACACGGCCGCGGTGTCGCCGATACTGGTGAACATCTCCAGGGACTGCCGGTAGCGGCGCTCGGCCTCGATATTGTTGCCGCGGACCTGCGCGATCTTGCCGATCTCATGGATCCAG
This sequence comes from Streptosporangiaceae bacterium, assembly GCA_035299845.1. GTDB lineage: Bacteria > Actinomycetota > Actinomycetes > Streptosporangiales > Streptosporangiaceae > Palsa-506. Next base: position 1,905 of record DATGVY010000078.1, on the reverse strand, counting down.
GCCGCGCGCAGCGGTGAGCGCGGCGGGAGCCAGGCGAGCGTCTCCTGGATGAGCGCGGCCTCGTGATCGACTTCACCCCAGGCGTGCAGCTGCGCGCAAACGACCTCGGTGATGGCGCCGGCCTGGTCGTTGTCGCCAGCCTCGTGCCGGTGGTGACGTGCTTCGAGCAGGTCGTGCAGGTCTGCGTGCCGGTCCTGCGGCCAGCCGGCGGCACGCCACTGCCAGTACTCGGCGGCGTGCTGGTGAGCGCTGATGATCTCGTCGCCGCGTAAGGCCCTGGCCAGGTCCTGGTGCAGGGCGTCCGCGATCGGCCGGGCGACGAAGACGGGCGGGATGTCCGCGTCCGCAGGCCCGGTTCCGGATGGGAACCGCTGGACTGCGAGCAGGCCTGCCTCCTCGCATTCGGAGATCAGGTCAGCGAGGTCGGCCGGAGCGTGATACGGCGGGACGGGCCCCTGGCAAATAGGTCTGGATGACGCTGGGCTGGGCAGGCCGGCCGCTTCCGCCTGACCGATCTGGAAGAGCAGCGCGTTGCGCCCGATGGGCTCGCGGTAGACAGAAACGCCGATCAGCAGCCGAAGGGCGGGACCGGTCAGCTGGCCTGGGATGCCGTCCGGCACATCCTTCCGCACCCGGCTGCGGTGCCTGGCCTGCCGCGGGCCAGGCTGCAAGCGTGTCACGCCGCCTCAGCCCGTAACCTGGCAGCGCCATCACCCGCAGCAACCGCTTTTGCCAACACAATGCTCCCTCCTCCCAATCTCGGGGCAGCAGCGATACAAGGGATATATAGCACGGCCGGGTCTCCGCGCGTGCAATTTCATGGATGCTGTCTGGCATATTTGGAATTATCGATATCTAAATGTAGAGCTAACCGGTTAATTGACACTGTATGGATCGGATAAGATACGTTTATGCACACACGTAAGTAACTATTTTTGCATAGTTACATAAACCATGTTGATTGGGGCGATTAAGGACAGGATGACCTGTCCCCGCAGCCCGCCGGCATCGCCGGGGAGACAGCATGCCTGCGGGGGAAGTGGTGGGGCTCGGCCTGCCGCCGGGCATCCAGGTCACCGCAGATGAGCATGATCGCGCTGTCCGGATCGGCGAGGCCTGCGAGAACTCACCGCGCCGAAGACCGCCGGGCGTGCGACGGGCGATCATGCGCCGGGCAACGGCCCGGCGCCGCGTGGGGTCAGCGTCTCCACTCGCCGACCTGGCCGGGCTTGCCCGGCGGCTGCCGGTCGTGCCGGCAACGGACGGCCAGCCGGCCGCGCCTTAAGCCGCTCAGCCGGGGAACTGCGGACACCGCGCTTGCCTCATTGCTGGCGGCCGTCGCGGAGTCCGCGGCCAGCAGGACGTGGGACCGGTTGAAGATATGCAGGAACCTGGACTGCCGGGAGGGCTTACTACGACTAATCCAGGAACAGGTCGCGGGCCTGGTGGGCGATGGCCGTCTGCGGTAACCGGGCCAAGGCCAGGGCCTTCCGCAACCGGGGCCGCTGACAACCGGGCCGCAACCAACCGGAGGCGACCGGGGCCGCTGACAACCGGAGCGAGACGGAAGCCCAAAGGGGCCGACCCGCCCACGCTGGAACGGGGCCTGCCCGGGCGCGGGTGACTCAGCCCGAGTCACCCGCACCCCTAGTGACTGCCCGCCCGAGGACGGGCTGTCACAACTGTGCGGCCAGGTAGATCAGAGCGGGCGGACTTGCTCAGCCTGCGGGCCTTTGGCGCCCTGGCCGGCGGTGAACTCGACCCGCTGGTTCTCCTGAAGACTGCGGAAACCGTCAGCCTGGATCGCGGAGTGGTGAACAAAGACATCGGCGGTGCCATCGTCGGGGGCGATGAAACCATAGCCCTTGTCGGCGTTGAACCACTTCACGGTGCCCTGAGCCATCT
>DATGVY010000077.1:0-2684 GCA_035299845.1 Streptosporangiaceae bacterium | reverse complement strand
CCCGCTCCTGGCATTCCTCGAGAACCTGTAACTATGCCGACGGCAACGGCCCTGACGCGCACGCGGACCAGGGCCGTTCTGCCGCCATCGGCATAACCGGCGTATCCGCATAATCCGTACTATGCCGAGATCGGCATAGCGTGGACAACGGGTCGGCCTTTGCCGACTCGTCGCTGGAGCGGGCGTGCGCGGTGCTCGGCATCCGGCTGACCCACAGCAAGCCGGGACGCCCGATGGGCCGCGGCAAGGTCGAGCGCGTGTTCGAGACGATCCAGCAGCAGTTCATGGTCGAGGTCACCGGGGACGAGCGGCAGCCGGCCCGGCACCCGGTCACGGACCTGGAGCAGCTGAATGAGCTGCTCCGGTCCTGGCTGCGGACGGTCTACCACGCCCGGCCGCACTCCGAGACCGGGGAGGCGCCGGCCGCCCGGCTCGCCGCCGCCGGCCCGCCGGCGGTGCCGGACCCGGCGCTGCTGAGGGAAGCGTTCTCCTGGAGCGTGATCCGGCAGGTCCGCAAGACCGGCACCGTCTCGGTCGAGGGCAACGTGTACTCCGTCGACCCGTTCCTGACGGGCCGGAAAGTCGAGTGCGTCTTCGACCCGTTCGACATGACCGTCCTGACCGTCTACTGGCAGGGCCGCAAGGTCGGCACGGCCGTCCCGCAGGTCATCGGCCGGCACGCCCACCCCAAGGCGCCGCCGGACGAGGACGACCCGGCGCCCGCCGCGCTGACCGGCATCGACTACCTCCAGCTCGTCTCCGACGCCGACGCCGCCGCCCTGGCCGGGGAACTCCGCCTCTCCGCCCTCGCTGACGGCAGCGAGCAGGACCCGCCGCCAGGCGACGGGAAGGACGGGGAGGAGAGGGCACGGTGAACGCCGCGACGATCCCCGCCGGGCAGCTGGCCTGCCTGCTGCGCGACGCCGCCGCCGGCATGCTCGCCGACACGGCAGCCGTCGACCTGATCTGCCGGCACGGGCATTTCCTGCACGACCCCGGCTTCCGCCGCATCATCGCCGCCGGCAGCAGCATCACCACCGGGCAGCCGCTCGCGGTCATCCGGTGGAACGCCGCCGTCCACGCCCTCCAGACCGGGCGCCTGCCCTGCTCCGGATCGGAGAAGGCGATCCTGCTGATCGCCGCCAGCATCGCCGAGCCCGGCATCGCCATCAGCCTCCGGGAGAACCTCGGCAACCTCGACCACCGCAACATCGCACTGGTCACCAGCGCCATCACCGCCGCCAACGGCTGACAGCCCTGCCCGCCGCGCCCTGCGGGCGCGGCGGGCAGGCGGAAAGGACCCTTCATGATCGCCAGCCTGCAGGCCCACTACGGCTTCAGCCGGATGCCGTTCACCGCATCCGTCCCCGTCCAGGACCTCTACGCCTCCGCCGCCCGCAAGGAAGCCGTCGCCCGGCTCCGCTGGCTCATCTCCGCCCGCGGCCTCGGCGTCCTCACCGGAGAAGTCGGCGCCGGGAAGACCGTCGCGCTGCGCGCCGCCGCCGACGGCCTCGACGCCTCCCGCAGCACCCTCATCTACCTGCCCAACCCCCAGGTCGGGGTGCGAGGCATCCACGGCACGCTGGCCACGGCACTCGGCCAGGCGCCCCGCTTCCACCACGCCACCCTCATCCCCCAGGTCGAATCAGCGCTCGCCGCCGAAGCCGGCGAAAGGAACCGGAACGTGATACTCGCCATCGACGAGGCCCACCTGCTCACCGGCGACCAGCTCGAGGCCGTCAGGATGCTCACCAACCACGACCTCGATTCAGGATCGCCGCTGACCGTCCTGCTCATCGGCCAGCCCACCCTCAGGCGGCGCCTGCGCGTGGGCGACATGGCAGCCCTCGACCAGCGCGTCCAGCTCCGCTGCGCCATCCCCGCACCCGCCATCGCCGCCGCCGAAGCCGACGGATACCTCCGGGCACACCTCGCGCTCGCCGGCCGCTCCGACACCCTGTTCAGCGACGACGCCGTCCGCGCCATCCACACCTGCGCCCGCGGGATGCCCCGCGCCGTCAACCGCCTCGCCACCACCGCCCTGCTCGCCGCCTGCACCGCCGGCAAGACCATCGCCGACGAATCAGCCGCCCGCACCGCCATCGCAGAAGACACCGCGACAGACTGACCACCGCCACGCCACCCTGACCACATTAACCCCGCCCGGCACCCAGCCCGGCGGGGTTAACCATCACCAGCCATAGCCACGCTGAACGTCACCTTCATGGACACCTTGAACAGCCGAGAACAAGTGTCCTGGCTCCCCGGCCAGACCCTGGACCGCAACACCGCCATCACCGCGATGATCCTGGCCGACACCACCGCCGAACCCGACCTCCGAGAGGGGCACCAGCTCTGGCCGCACATCCAGAGCTGGGCCGCCGAGCTCGGCCTCACCGGCCCCGAGGCACTAGCAGCCGCCTCCCGGCCACCCGACGGCATCCACCATGACCATGACGATGAACACGTCGGCGGGCAGCTCAACTGGGAGGCCGCCGATTGAGCACTGAGACCCGCCAGCACGACCACTGGATCCCGTCGCGCTACCAGGTCGCAGCGGAAGGTGGCGCGCCGTCCCTGCCTAGCCCCGTTGGCCAGTTGTCCGGCGACGAGCAGTACCTGGACCTGGCCCAGTACGAGCGGCTCATCACCATCGGCACCGCAGGCGCCGACGCCAAAGACTG
>DATGVY010000076.1:0-2271 GCA_035299845.1 Streptosporangiaceae bacterium | reverse complement strand
ATGGGATATGGCCGCGGGGAGCCGGGCCCGGAAGAAGCGGGGCGTTGCCGTGCGGGCCTGCGGGCAAGGGGCCGTTGCGACGGGCGCGGCGGCGACGCCGACGGCGCGTCAGCTCGGCCAGCGGGCCCTTCCCCCAGGCTGGCCGTCTGCTCCGGCAGGCGGCCGGGAGGGCGCGGGTGAGGGCGTCCGGGCCGAACGCTGCCTCGATCCGGGCGCGGACGACGTCGAGGTCGATGCCGATGGAAGCCAGCGCTGCTTTGTCGAGGCCGCCCAGCGGATCGGCCGCCTGGCCTCGCCCGACGGCGCGCAGTATTTCCGCCTCGATGCATTCAGGCGTGACACCTTGGTCGCGCAGGACCGCGCCGGCTGGTTCGTCGGCCGCGGCCGCGGCAAGCAGCAGGTGCTCGCAGCCGATGTAGTTATGCCCGAGCCGGCGGGCATCTTCCTGGGCCTGGACGACGAGGTGGCGAGCGGTGTCGGTGAAGCGCTCGAACATTACCGCCCCCCGGTCAGGCGGCCGTACTTGCGGTGGACGGTCTGCTTGGTGACGCCGAGACGGCTGGCGATGTCCTGCCAGGACCAGCCGAGCTCTCGTGCCCGCTGGACCTGGAGTAGTTCCAGCCGTTCGGCCAGCGCACGAAGCGCGCCGACCGCGCGCAGCCCGACGTCGGGGTCGTCGCTGGCGGCGCCTTCTGCGATCTGGAGAACCGGTTCCATGCCGTCAGCATATGCTGACACATAGGTTTCGTCAACATATGCTGACGGAGATGCGGCTGGCGTGGCGGCGTCCGCGGCCGGCAGTCGCAGCCGCCGGCCGCGCGGGACGGCCGCGGGAGACTTGATCATGGCGTGCTCCTTACGTTCCGGATGGTGATCCCGCCGGTCACGCCAGCTTCGGGCTTCCCGACCGCGATATACCGCTGAGCGGTGTCTGCCGGGCGGCCTCCGCGCGGCCGGCCTGAACCGCCGGGCTCGGGGGGCTGCACCAGAACCGGTCCGTCGTGCAGCCGGCCCGGCCGGTGCCTGGCATTTCCCGGCGGGACGGAACACCCATCCCCTCTCATGACCGCGGTGATCGGCGCCGTGGTCGCTGGGCGGTCACGCGGCCCGGCGGCGGGCCAGCCAGATGGTCGCGGCGATGAGCAGCACTGACAGCGCGAGCAGCCAGCCGCCCTCGATCCACTGGAATGGCCAGAACCGGCTGGCCGGCTGATAGCTGGTCCATGTCGTGTAGCCGTGCTGGGAGAGGCACTGGAAGAAGGTTTGATGCAACGGCTTGCCAAGGGGCCCCGCCGGAGAGGAAGAGCACAGCTGCTGGAGGAGACTGTCGGGGGGCCGGCCGGCGAACGCGAACCTGCCGCCCTTGGTCCACCACTGGCTGCTGATCCACGCGGAACCGGGCACGTTCAGGTTGCTCGTGAGCAGCGGTGTCATGTAGTGCTGGCGCAGGAAGTTCCCGGCCGCGAGGGCGAGCCCGGTGTAGGCGGCCAGGGTGGCGACAATCGCGGGAACGACCCGGCGGATGAGCATGCCGGCCAGGGCACCGATCGCGAAGGCGGCCAGCGTCCAGGCGGCGAACGCGACCTCGCGCAGGTCGAACAGGCCGGCTGCGAACGGGGACGCCTCGGAAAGGCTCAGGGCCTGGTTGCGCGTGGCGAAGTAGGGCTGGTAGTACCAGGAGATCAGCACGCTGATGGCTGCGGCGGCGGCGGCCACCGCGACCGCGAGCAGCACCAGCTTGGCGAGTGTCCAGCGCCACCGGCCGATGCCCTGGGTCCAGGCGTAGCGGAAGGTGCCGGTCTCCAGCTCCCGTGCCAGCACCGGTGCCCCGGCGAACGCCCCGATCAGAGCGGGCACCGCCTGCAGTACGTAGCCACCGGCCAGATAGTTGTTCATGGAGTTGAACCTGGTGATCAGGTCCGCGCAGGCAGGTGAGGCCGGGTGGCAGGCGGTCGCGGCGGCGTAGGCATGGTGCAGCTGAAGGCCGGCGATCCACAGCCACACCGCGAGCGCGCCGAGGAACACGGCCACGCCGCCCAGTGCGGCACGGTGCTGCCGCCAGGTGACCCAGGCCATCCGCCGCCACGGTACCGGCCGCAAGGTCGCGTCCTCCGCCCGGCGGGCGGGCATGGTCAGCGCGGTCATGTCGTCACCTCCGGCGATTCGGCCTCCCGGCCGCGGGCCGGGCCGGGCAGCGCCGCGGCGCCGGGCTCGCGCAGGTAGGCCAGGGTGAGTTCTTCCAGGCCGACCGGGTGCGCCTCCCAGCCTGGC
>DATGVY010000075.1:0-5146 GCA_035299845.1 Streptosporangiaceae bacterium | reverse complement strand
TCGCGCTCTTCACCCGGATCCCGTTCGAAGCCAGGGCGGGCGTGCTGGATGCACTGCTGACCATTTCACACGGCCACGACAGGATGGGGCGGTTGAGCACTGCAGCGGGTGTGCGTCAATTTTGTAGGTAGTCGAGATCATCTTGGGGAGGCTCCTGGTCAGGCGGTGCGCGTCTGAGTGTGGGCCTTGTTGCAGATGGCTTCCCAGGTGCTGCTGGCCTGGCGGCAGCGCAGGGCGATGATGGCGTCGGCGCCGCCGGCTGTCCAGTGCATTCCGGATTGCTTGAGCCTTTGGCCGATGACGGTCTTGCAGCTTGCTTCCACGACGCCCGAGCCGACGAACAGGCCGCACTGGCGGAACCAGTGGTAGCGCATGCGGGGGGCGTTGTTCTCGAAGTAGCCCAGGGCGGTGTCCATCTCGTCCTTCTTTACCCCGACCAGCGGGAACTCGCGGGCGGCGGCGGTGATGCCGTCGATGTGGCCGTAGTCGAGGTCTTCGAGGCGGGCGGCGAGCCATTCGCCTTTCCGGTCGCCGAGCATGAACTCCGGTGACCGGGCCAGGTCGTGGAGGTGCTCGCGGGCGTGGAACAGGTCCACGATCTGGGTGGCCTCCGGGAACCTGGCGGTGGCGATGTTCCAGATCTAATCCCGGTGCCGCGGTTATCCCGGCAGTCTTCGCTCCTGGCGCGGTGCTGGGCGGCTTGAGGGATGCGGGCCGGGATAATCAGAGGCGGTCGAGGAAGTCGATGATGTCGTCGGGCGGGCAATAGCGGCCGGGCTCGCCGTCGATGGGGACGGTGCGGTCGAGGGCGCGCTGCTTGAGTTCAAGGTCGGCTTTCAGATAGATCATTGTGGTGCGGGTTGATTCGTGTCCCATCCACAATGCAATGACGGCGACGTCGATGCCTGAGCGGAGCATCCTGACCGCGCAAGAATGCCTCAGGACATGGGGCGTGATGTTCTTGCTGGTCAGGGAGCGGCAGGTGAGCGCGGCGGTGGCGGCGTGGCGTTTGACGCAGTCTTCAATGGCGTCCAGGCTCATCGGCGTGCCGCGCCGGGTCGGGAACACCGGGCTGCCCGGCCCGCCGGGGTTTTCTCCGAGCCATGCGGCCAGGACGGCGACGGTGTCGCGGAGCAGCGGTGTCACCCGGTCTTTCCTGCCCTTGCCGTGACATTCCAGGTGGGGGCCGTCGCCCAGGTGCGTGCCGGCGCGGGTAAGGCCGGTCAGTTCGCTGGCGCGCAGGCCCGTGGTGACGGCGACCAGCATCAGGGCGTGGTCGCGGCGGCCTGTCCAGGTGCCGGGATCGGGTGCCTGCAGGAGAGCAGCGATTTCCTCCTCGCTCAGGTGGGTGACGACAGTGGTCCGGAATCGCTTGCCGGGGACGGCCAGGACACGGGCGATGTCGTCGGCGTGCTCGGGATGCTGCGGCGCGGCGTAGGCGAACATCGAGTGGATGGCGGCGAGCCGCAGATTCCGGGTCCGGGCAGTGTTGCCCCGCTCGTGCTCGAGATGGTCGAGGAAACTGGTGATCAGCGGCGTGCTGAGATCGGCGAAGTCGAGTTCCGAGGGCGCCTTGGCCTTCCGGGCGGCGGCGAAGAGCAGCAGGAGCCGCCACGTGGCCCGGTAGGAGCGGATGGTGTGTTCGCTGGCGTGGAGCTGCCGCATCAGCCTGTCGGTGAAGAACGCCTGCAGGGAAGGCGCGAGGAGCGTCATGACTGCCCAGTCCGGGAAGCGCTGGCAGCGGACTGGCCGGCCCGGTCGATGTGGGCCTGCAGCCGCTGCGCTGCGAGCGCCATCAGTTCCGTCGACGCTGACACGTACCAGTACGTCGACGCTGGCCCCGAATGGCCCATGATGGCGGACAGCCACGGCAGGCGGGCGGGCACGTCGGCGCCGTCGCGGTACCAGCCTGCCAGCATGTTCACGGCGAAGGAGTGACGCAGCCCGTGGATGGTAGGACGGCACCGTCGGGTCCTCGGCCCGAGCCCGGCCGCGGCGACCAGGCTGGTGAAGGTCTTGTGAACGGCGTTGTAGGCGAGGCGGCTCCCGGTGCGGGAGACCAGCATCGCGGGTGCGGCCCGTTCGGGCAGAACCTGGTCGCGGCAGTGCCGGTAGCCGGCGAGCGCGGCGAGGGTAGTCGGGTGGACAGGGACCAGGCGGAAGCTCTGCGCCTTGTCCTTGCGGACGATCAGCATGGCTTCCCCGGCGTCGATGTCGCCGTCGTCGAGTGCGAGCGCCTCGCTGATTCTCAGCCCGGTGACTGACAGCAGCGCGATGAGGACGGTGTAGGTCTCAGCACGCAACGGGCCTCGCAGCCGTCCGGCCGCGGCCTGAAGCGCGGCGATATCGGCAGGCGAGAACAGGTAGGGCACGGGCCGCTGCCGCCGCCGGGGGAACAAGCCTGGCGGCGGGATCTCGTGAGCCGGGTCATGGGCGTGCAGGAAGGTGGCGAAGCCGCGGATTGCTTCCATGCACAGGCCTGGAGCCACCGACCCGTGCCGGGACTGGCCCACCCAGCCCGCTGCCGCCTTGACGGTGAGCGTGTCCTGCTGCCGCTCGCCGAGGTAGTCCAGGAACTGCCGCAGATACCGCTCGGGCCTTAAGAGCTCGCAGCCGAGCGCGCGGCGCAGGGTGAGGTAGTCGTCGAGGTGACCGGCGAGCGTGCGGGCCGGCGGGCTCATGACGCACCGGCCGGAAGCGCGGGCGCGGACGGCGCGGCGGGCCAGGGAGGGGCCAGTGGCCGCAGGGCGGCGACATCGACTTTGGCATACAGCGACGTGGTGCGCTCGTCTTCATGCCGCAGGACCTGGCCGATCTCGGCCAGGGGCGCGCCGGCGGCCTGCATTGCCGTCGCGGCGAGATAGCGCAGCTGATGGGGCCGAACCTTGTCCAGGCCGGCGTGACGGGCGGCCCTGGCCACCGCATGCCCGACGGCGTAACCGGTCAGGCCGCGGTGCGGCGCGACGCTGCGGACGAACAGCTTGCGGTCAAGCGCGGCTGCTGGCCGGCCGCCCCGCAGGTAGGCGATGATCGCCTCGGCGACGTCACGGGGAAGCGGAAGCTGGTCACGCCTGCCGCCTTTCCCGGTGATCACCACGATCCCCGGGCGCCAGTCCACATCCTCAAGCGTCAGCGCGGCGATCTCGCCGGCCCGCAGGCCCATCCGCTTCAGGATCAGCACGATCGCGTAGTCGCGCAGCCCCTGGGCGGTCGTGCGGTCGCACGCGGCCAGCAGCGCGGCAGCTTCCGCTTCGGTCACGAGCGCGGGCATCCGGATCCGCCTCCTGCGGTACGCTCCCGGCACCGTCCCGGCAAGCGGACCCGCGATCCGCCCTTCGGCATACAGCCAGGTCAGGAACGTGCGCAGCATGCTCGCGGTGTTCTGCGTTGTCCCCGGGGCCTGGACCCGTGCCCGGCCGGCCAGGAACCCGGTGACGTCCGGGGCCGTGAGGGCGCTCAGTGGCTCGCCGTCCGGAATGACTGCCGCCAGGAACCGGCGCGCCGAGTCCAGGTGAGCGCTGCGCGTCTTGCCTGCCAGCCCGCGCTCGTCCGCAAGGAACGACCCGAACCGCTCCAGCATCAGCTCGGTGCCGGCCGCCGGCCTGGAAACCGCCGCTGGCCGGACGGCGCCGACGCCGCGCAGGTAGCCGAGCATCCAGGCCAGCGACTGCTCGGTCAGCTGGCTGGAGTGTCCGGCAGCCCGCCGTGCCGCCACGAACTCACCGATCGTCTTGGCCTCGATATCGCCGGCGGTCATGCCGCGTCCGGCGAGCCAGTGGCTCAGGTGCGCCACGGCCTCAAGCTTGCGCCTGGTCCCCGCCGGGGTATAGCCCAGCCGGGCCAGCTCCGCGTCGAACCCGGCAGTGAACGGCTCCAGCGGCCCGGATAACCACACTCGCGACTTACTGTGCATAACTAACCACCTTCCGTGATAGATCACCCTCAGGATCACCGCGCGGAAGGTCGGCTCCCAGAGCCAGGACAGCCGAAATTATCCCGGCATCCTTGGCAAGATCGGCATTGCATTCAGTACCGTCACATGAACCACGGGATAACCGCGGCACCGGGATTAGATCTGCTATCCCGATGTCCGGATAGCAGATCCAGGCGGCCCCGTCGCCGAGGATGGTGAGCTGGCGGACGTGGTCCGCGCCGCGGCGGATCCCTTCCGCTTTCACCAGGTCCGCGAACGCTCCGGCGGGCTCGAAGGTCGCGATCACGCTGCCGGAGTCCCGGTCGCGGACCGGGTAGCCGTCCTTGTCCAGCCTGTCCTGGGTGAAGAAGACGGCGAGCTTGACCTCGCGGGTGCGGGCGCGGCCATCGGCGCCCTTGCCCTCGCGTCCGGCGGTCTCCTTCGGGGTCATGGGGACGCCGGTGCCGTCGATGGCCGCATACAGCTTGTCCGGCAGGGGTGAGGGCGGCAGCGGCACGAGCTTGCGGGCGGCGATCAGGGCGGCCCGGTCCCGGACGGAGGCCGCGACGGCGGCGCCGCCGGCCTCGTCGGCCCGCTCGACGCGCTTGGCGGTCAGGCGGACCCCGGCCAGGTCCTCCAGCAGCCGGGCGGCCTCCCTGAACGGGACGGCGGCGGCGGCGCGGTCGTTCATCGCGGCCAGGCCCGGCGACATGGACGCGCCGGCCATGCCGAGCTCAGCGTCCCTCGGCGCGAGGCCGTGCCCGCAGGCCGCGCAGTGATACCAGGCCCGCGTCACGGTGACCAGGCCGAGCACCGTGTCGAAGGACTTGTCCCGGTAGCCGGCGAACTCCGCCTCGTGCCCCTGCCCGCACGGCACCTGCGGCCCCCGGTAGCCCCGGTCGGCGGACAGGAGCTCCCCCAGCATGCTCCCGCCGAGGCGGAGCAGCCCGGCGCGGATCACCGCCTCGGCGGCCTCCATCCCGGCCTCGCCGCAGCCCAGGATCCGGGCCGCCTCGGCGGCCAGCCGTCCTAGCTCGGCGGCCTTCTCCGCCGCGAGGGCCGCCCGGAGCCCCCCCTTTCCCCTCCCGGCCCGGGAGGGGAATCGCCGTCGGCCTCGCCCGGCACGGCCGGGCGGGCCTGGCAGATAGCCTCGTTCACCTCCGTGACCTGCCCGACCAGGCCCCGGAACCGCTCGTACTCCGCGACCTCCCGCCGGGCCTTCTCCAGCTCCGG
>DATGVY010000074.1:0-1581 GCA_035299845.1 Streptosporangiaceae bacterium | reverse complement strand
GCGGTCGCGGAATGGAAGGCCAGGGTGCCACGGTCCAGCCCGGCCAGTTTCTCCGGCTCGGCCACCCGTTCCCAGAGGGCGAGCGCGGCGTCGTAATGCCGGTGTGCCTCTGCCGGCGCGGCGAGCCGTTCTGCCTCCTGTGCCGCCCGGACCGAAGCAGTGAAGGCCGCGGGAATGTCGTGGCTGGCCAGGCTGTGGTGAGCGAGCTCGGCCGCCGAGCCGGGGACGGCGGCCAGCCGCTCCTCATCGGCCAGCAGCTCGGCGAGCCTGGCGTGCAGCCTGGTGCGCTCGCCGGGCAGCAGATCCGCGTAGACAGCCTCGCGGATCAGGGCATGCCGGAAGGCATACCCGTGATCGCCGTCAGGGACCAGCAACTGGTGCGTGACGGACTCCCTGACCGCCTCCTCGTACTCGGCCACCGCGAGGCCGGAAGCCTCCCGGACGATGTCGTCCTCCATCCTGCGGCCCGCCACGGCGGCGGCGCGCAGCACCTGCTGGGCCGCGGCCGAGAGCTGCTCGACCCGCGCGAGGAGCAGGGCGGCGAGTCCGGTGGGCAGCGCGTCACCGGCGCCGTTTCCTTGCGCGGCGCGCCCTCTGGCGGCAGAACCGGCCGCGGCCAGCAGTTCCTCGGCGTAGTACGGGTTGCCCTCCGCGCGGGACACCATGCGGTGCAGCACGGTGGCGTCGAGCGGGGCCTCGGCCAGCGCGCTCAGATGCTGTGCCATGTCCGAGTAGCCGAGCGGGCCCAGCTCGATCGAGGCGACGCTGGGCAGCCGGAGCAACTCCGCCACCACCGGGCGGAGCGGATGGCGCCGGTGCAGGTCGTCCGTGCGGTAGGTGGCGACGACGGCGACCCGTTCCCTGTGCAGCACCCGGCTCAGGAACGTCACCAGGTCACGGGTGGACCGGTCGGCCCAGTGCAGGTCCTCGAGGATGAGCAGCACGGGCCGGGCGGCGGCGAGCTCGGCGAGCATGCCGAGGACCGCGCCGAACAACTGCTGCTGCGCGAGCCCGGCCAGGTCACCGCCTTCGCCCGTGCTGGCGCCACGGTCCGGCAGGAGGCGGCCGAGAACCGGCCGGGTGGCCAGCGCGTCGAGCAGCGGCCCGGCCGCCGATGGGCCGGTGGTGCCGTCCCGCAGGGCATCGGCGAGCGGCAGGTAGGGGATGCTGTCGCCGAGCTCGGCGCAGCGGCCGGAGAGCACCATGAAGCCGCGATCGGCGGCCCGCACGGCGAGCTCCGCGACCAGGCGGGTCTTGCCCACCCCAGCATCTCCGCTGATCAGCGCGTGCGCGGGCTGCCCGGCCGCGGCGTCGTCGAGCAGGCCGAGCAGGCGACGGAGTTCACCGTCCCTGCCGACCAGCCGTTCATGGGGCGCCTGCAGCACTTGTCAAGTATCTCAGGACTATCGGACATTCATGGATCGCGGCAGCTTGGGGATAACTCAGGGGGGACCACCGGTAGTCCACCGACAACGGGGGAAAGGCAGGAGCCGCATGCAGAACGTCAGCGGAGGCCACGCTGGCAGCGGAGGCTACGCCGGCAGCGGAGCCGCGGGCCGGCATGACGATGACCCGGCCGTC
>DATGVY010000073.1:0-8096 GCA_035299845.1 Streptosporangiaceae bacterium | reverse complement strand
AGGCGCCGTCGGCATGCAGCGCGGCCAGGCTGTCCGGCGCCCGGGCCGGGCCGTCGATGCGGATGGTCGCGGTGCCCGCCCGCCGGTCGATCTCGACTCTCAGGTGGTCGTAGCGGGTCACGTCGCCGTCCGTCTGCCGGTGCAGCGGCGTCAGGGCGATGCCGGCCGCGCCGGCCGGCCGGGCGGAGCGGGCCGAGGCTGCCTGCGCCAGCCGGCCGGCCGCGGCCGCGAAGTCGCGGGCCGGGGCGATCTCGTCCACCAGCCGCCAGGCGACGGCCTTCGTGCCCTTGATCCCCTCGGCGGTGGTGGCGAAGACGTCAGCCCGGTCCCTGCGCACGCCGCGCTTGTCCACCAGCCTGGTCAGGCCGCCGGTTCCCGGCAGCACCCCGAGCAGCGGGACCTCCGGCAGGGCCACCGCCGAGGAACCGTCATCGACGAGCAGGATCTGGTCGCAGGCGAGCGCAAGCTCGTACCCGCCGCCGGCCGCCGTGCCGTTCAGCGCGGCGATGTAGGCCTGGCCCGAGCAGGCGGCGGCATCCTCGATGCCGTTGCGGGTTTCGTTGGTGAACTTGCAGAAGTTCACCTTCCACGCGTGGGATGACTGCGCCAGCATCCTGATGTTCGCCCCGGCGCAGAACATCCGGTCTTTCATGCTGGTCAGCACGACGGCCCTGACCTCGGGATGCTCGAAGCGCAGTCGCTGCACGGCGTCGTAAAGCTCGATGTCCACGCCCAGGTCGTAGCTGTTCATCTTCAGCTCGTAGCCGGGGACCAGGCCGCCGTCCTCGGCGACGTCGAGCGACAGAGTGGCGGTAGCGCCGTCGACGGCCAGCTTCCAGTGCCGGTACCGGCCCGGGTCGGTGTCGAACGACACCTCCGGTTCTTCCGCCGTCTGCATGGTTCTCTCATCCTGACGTGCTACAGCATGTTCGGCAAGGTCTAAAGATATGTAGATAATCAAGCTTCGCCGTCTGCGCGCTCGGCCCACCGCTGCTGGGCCCAGGGCCGCCACTCGGCGTGCCTGTCGTGAAAGAGGCGTGCTGCCGCGATGCCGCTCCACCGGGCCGGCAGCAGCTCACGCGGCAGGCCAGGGTCGAGGAAGGGGAACCGCCGCCACTCGTGCACCAGCAGGGTCTGCGCGATCAGCGTCTCGTCCCCGGCGGCGGGACGCTGGCCGCTGAACCTGGCGATAAAGTCGTCGTACCGCGCCGCCACGGCATCAAGCTCCCACGCCTGCCGGACGACGGCCGCCGGGCGGCCGATCGATCCGTAGGTGGCGGCGAACGACATCGACTGCTCCGCAAGGCCCAGGTCGGCCAGGATCTGCCGGGCCTCGGCCTCCCTGCCGGTATCGGGGGTGACCCACACGCCCGCAGCGGGCGAGCCGAAGCCCGCCCACGCAAGCCGGGTGCGCAGCTGGTGCCGCAGCTCGCGCTTGACCTCGGGCACGGTCACCAGCAGGACCAGCCAGCGCCGGTCCCAATGGTGCTCCTCATGACCGAACGAGTAGATCCGGCTAGCGCCCTCCGACAGCAGCCGCCGGCCGGGGGTGGTCAGCTGCCACTGAACCCGCCGGCCATGGCGCTGCGGGGTGAGCCATCCCTCGGCGGCGGTGCGGGCCAGCGCCTGGCGGGCCGACTTCTCCTCGATACCGAGCAGTGCCAGCACGTCCACCAGCGCGGATGTCCAGACGGCGGCACTGCGGGGCAGGACATACTCGCCCAGTACGGTCATCAGCAGTGAGCGGGCGCTGGCCTCGCCGAGCTCGCGTCGGCGGCTGACGGCCGGCCGCGGGCGGGCGGCATCCGTGCTGGCGACCGGGCCGATGCGGGCCTCCTGGGGTCCGGGGCGAGATCTGGCCTTCAACCTACAGCGGCCGCGCCCAGCGTCAATGAGCCGTAGCAGGTACGGCCCGCCGGCCCGCGAGGCGCTGGATGCCGTGCGGCGGGTGCGGGCCGGCCAGCCGGGTGAACAGGCCTGGCTAACGGCGCGCCGCCTCCCAGCGTGCCTCGATCTTGCCGAACCGCCACACCGCGAGCGCGGCGACCCAGACGATAGCGAAGAGCCCGGCGATGGTGAAGCCGGCCTTATTAATATCGAAATTTGACATATACGCCCAGAATGTCCCGTGCAGGTGGAGTTCATCCGTAAGGACGCCGATAATCTCAATGGTGCCGATCAGGAAAGCCGCGGTGATGGACAATCCCGTGACGACCAGGTTGTAATACACCTTGCGGACCGGCTTGGCGAATGCCCAGCCGTAGGCGAAGTTCATGAAGCAGCCGTCCAGGCTGTCGAACGTCATCATGCCGCCGGAAAACAGCAGCGGGAGGGCGAGCACTGCGTAGTAGGGCAGGCCCGCGGTGGCCGCGTACGCGGTGGCGGCGAGCAGGACAACCTCGGTCGTCGTGTCGAACCCGATGCCGAAGACAAGCCCGACGAAGAACATCTGCCAGGTATGGCTGATCGCGCGCATGAACCGGCCGAAGAAGCGGTACATCAGGCCGCGCGCCTGAAGCTGCCGCTCGAGTTCCGCCTCGTCGAAGGTGCCGCGCCGCATGTCGCGGAAGACCCTGATGATGCCGGCCAGCACGATCAGGTTGAGGAAGGCGATCAGGTACAGGAAACCGGCCGCGGTCAGCGTGCCGAGCATCCCGCCGAGCGTCTCGTAAGCCGAGCGCGGATCGACGACCGCGCCGAAGACCACCCGGACGGCGATCGAGATCCCGGCCCCGACCGCGATGACGACGGTCGAGTGGCCGAGCGCGAAGAAGAAGCCAGTGCCAAGCGGCCTCCTATTCTCCGACATCAGCTTGCGGGTCACGTTGTCGATGGCGGAGATGTGGTCGGCGTCGAAGGCGTGCCGCAGGCCGAGCGTCCAGGCGGTGAACGCGACGCCGAGCCCGACGCCGAGCTTTGCATAGTGCAGGTGGTGCGGCAGGACCGTAATGAGGAAGATGCCCCAGCCGAGCCCGTTGACGGCCAGCACGGCCAGCGCCATGGCGCAGAGCCTGCGCCACTCGGTACCGCTGAGCCGGGGGAGAACTGTTCGCACGATAAGCCCTTCCACCGAGAGCCGGACCCGTGGATGCGGTGGCAGGCGACCGGGCTTGTCCCCCGAAGGGGCATTACCGTTGCGGGACAGCGCCGGGCTTTCACCGGACTTCGCTGCCGCTGCATCACCCCTGGCGGTGCCCGGGGCACGGCCAGCCTAGCCGCTGCGAAGTCAGGGCGGGCGGCGGCAGCCGGACGGACGACTGCGTAATAAATCATGGCGGGACTGGCCGGGCGGATAACTGGAGGCCTGCGGTCGGCGGACGCCCTAGAATGCGTTCTTCCGCGGAAACCCCCGTCCCTTCGAGCAGAGGCAAACAGTCATGCGCTGGTCGCAGCTGCACATCCCGACGTTGCGCGAGGATCCGGCCGATGCGGACGCGGCAAGCCACCGGCTGCTCGTCCGGGCCGGCTTCATCCGCCAGCTGATGGCCGGTCACTACTCGATGCTGCCACTCGGCATCCGGGTTCGCGCCAAGGTCATGAACGTGATCAGGGAAGAGATGAACGGCATTGGGGCGCAGGAGTTCCTGCTGCCGTCGATGCAGCCCGCCCAGATCTGGGAGAAGAGCGGGCGGCTGGCGGTGATGGGGGAGGAGATGTTCCGCCTCAAGGACCGCAAGGGCGCGGACGTCGTCCTCGGCATGACCCATGAGGAGGTCATCACCACGCTGGCACTCGAGCTGGCGTCGTACCGGGAGCTGCCGCAGTCCTGGTACCAGTTCCAGGTCAAGTTCCGCGACGAGCCGCGGCCGAGAAGCGGCCTGATCCGGGTCCGAGAATTCACCATGAAGGACTCCTACAGCTTCGACCTGGATGAAGCCGGCCTGGGTGTCTCCTTTGAGGCACATCGTGGTGCCTATGAACGGATCTTCGACAGGCTTGGCATCCCGGCGATCGCAGTGGAGGCATCCAGCGGGACCATGGGCGGCACCGATTCGGTCGAGTTCGTGTGCCCGTCGGAGGCCGGTGAGGACCTGATTGCGCGCTGCCCGCATTGCGGGTACGCGGCCAACCTGGAGAAGGCAACGTCCGAGCTGGCACCCATCGCGGACGCGCCTGGTCCTGCCACGCCGCAGCGGTTGCCAACCCCCGACGTGCGCACCATCGACGACCTGGCCAAGCTGCATGGCATCCCGGCAGACCGGCAGATCAAGACGCTGGTACAGGTGATCGACGGCCAGCTGACCCTGGTGCTGCTGCGCGGCGATCATCCGCTGGCCGACCAGAAGCTCGCTGACACCGTGAGTTCTGGTGACATCAGGCCGGCTCAGGCCGACGAGATCCGCGAGGCGCTCGGCGCGTCACCGGGGAGCCTGGGCGCGGTCGGGATCAGCCACCTGCCGATCATCGCGGACCTGGCGCTGCAGGACCGGACGGATATGACTACCGGGGCCAACACTGACGACGTGCACCTGACCGGGGTCGACGTCGCCCGGGACATCGCCGTGGGCCGGTGGGCGGACCTGCGTGAGGTAAGCGCCGGCGAGCCCTGTCCGCGCTGCGGCACGCCGCTGGAGCTGATCCAGGCGATCGAGGTCGGGCACATCTTCAAGCTGGGCCGTAAGTACACGAACGCGTTCGGGGTGTCCGTGCTCGGCTCGGACGGTACCGGCATCACGCCGATCATGGGCTGTTACGGCATCGGCGTGGAGCGCGCGATCGCGGCGATCGCCGAGGTGCACCACGACGACGCCGGCCTGACCTGGCCGGTGCAGGTGGCGCCCGCCGAGGTGACCGTGGTGCTGCTGTCCACCAAGGACGAGGCGGCCAGGGCGGTGGCCGAGGACATCTACCGCGGGCTGCTGGCGGCCGGCGCTGACGCGCTGATCGATGACAGGGACGAGCGGCCCGGGGTGAAGTTCAGGGACGCCGAGCTGACCGGCATTCCGTGCCGGGTCAGCGTCGGAAGCCGCGATCTGGCCGACGGAGTCGTGGAGATCACCCGGCGGGCGACGGGCGAGAAGGTGCGCGTCCCGGTCGGCGATGCGGTCGGCCGGGTTCGGGAGATTCTCGCTGGCCAGGACGCCTGACCTGGCGGAGACCGGCCCCAGGTAACTGGCCCCGGCAGGCCCCCGACCGTGATCGGTGGTCGCTGGCTGGCCAGGGACCACCGATCACGGCAGCTGCCGGGGTCAGCGCCGGAATTCGAAGACCGCTGCCGACTGGTTCGTGCCCGGCATGAACCGCTTGAAGGTGGCGCCAGCGGCGAACGCGGCCTCCGGTGACTGCGGGTCGCTGTGACCGGCCTCCGGTGACTGCGGGTCAGCCTCCTGGCCTGCCAACGGGACGGCCAGCGCCGGCGGGCACCCGGCGTCCACCAGCCGTTCATACTGTCGGTCGAGTGCTGTCCACTGGTCACTTGTGCCCGGCATTGAGTCCTCCACACGGCAGTGCCAGGGGCCGGTGCCCGCAGGCGATCTCACCGTGTTAGAGACGCGGGACCCAGGTGGCAGGACACAAATTGAGATAACGAAAACGTAACGTTTGCTTTTCCTGGCCGGAGGCCGCCGCCAGCGCTCCGGGCTCAGAGCCGGGCCCAGGCCTCCGTCAGCACGCTCCGCAGAATCTGCTCCATCTCGTCAAAGTGCTCCTGGGTGCAGGTCAGCGGCGGGGCCAGCTGAATCACCGGATCACCGCGATCGTCGGCACGGCACACCAGGCCGGCCTCGAAGAGCGCCTGGGACAAGAATCCGCGCAGCAGCCGTTCCGACTCGTCGTCGGAGAACGTCTCGCGGGAGGCCTTGTCCTTGACCATCTCGATCCCGTAGAAGTACCCGTCGCCCCGGACGTCGCCGACGATCGGCAGGTCGTTCAGCTTCTCCAGGGTGCCGCGGAAGCCGGCCTCGTTCGCCCGCACGTTCCCGAGCAGGTCCTCCTTCTCGAAGACGTCGAGGTTGGCCAGCGCCACGGCGCAGGACACCGGATGCCCGGCGAAGGTGACGCCATGCAGGAAGGTGGCCGCGCCCTTGCTGAACGGCTCCATCAGCGCGTCACTGACCAGCATCCCGCCGAGCGGCGCGTAACCCGAGGTCACGCCCTTGGCGAAGGTGATGATGTCCGGCTGGTAACTATAGCGCTGGGCACCGAAGTAGTACCCGAGGCGTCCGAATGCGCAGATCACCTCATCGGAGACCAGGAGTACGCCGTAGCGGTCGCAGATCTCGCGGACCCGCCGGAAGTAGCCGGGCGGCGGCGGGAAGCAGCCGCCGGAGTTCTGCAGCGGCTCAAGGAACACCGCGGCGACCGACTCGGGCCCCTCACGCAGGATGGCACGCTCGATCTCGTCGGCGGCCCACCGGCCGAACGCCGTCACGTCGTGCGCGACGAAGCCGGGCGCACGGTAGAAGTTAGTGTTCGGCACCCGGACGCCGCCGGCAGGCAGCGGCTCGAACGGCTCCTTGAGCCCGGCCAGCCCGGTGATCGCCAGCGCGCCCATCGAGGTCCCGTGGTAGGCGATGTCGCGGCTCAGCACCTTGTAACGGCCGTGCTTGCCGGTCGCCTTGAAGTACTGCTTGGCCAGCTTCCACGCCGACTCAACGGCCTCAGAGCCGCTCGTGGTGAAGAACACCCGGTTGAGGTCGCCAGGAGCCATTCCCGCCAGCCGCTCGGCGAGCTCGATCGCCCGCGGGTGCCCGTACGACCAGAGCGGGAAGTAGCCGAGTTCGCTGCCCTGACGCGCGGCTGCCTCGGCGACCTCCTTGCGGCCGTGCCCGATCTGGCTGACGAACAGCCCGGACAGCCCGTCCAGGTAGCGCTTGCCGCGGTCATCAAAGACATACGGGCCGGAACCGCGCACGATGAGCGGCATGTCGCTGTCCGCGAACGTCGACATGCGGGTGAAGTGCAGCCACATGTGCCGCTTGGCCGATGCTTGCCGTGCGGCAATCTCGGCTGCCCTGTCGTCGCTGCCGTGTGACGATGTCATCTGGTCCCCCAGCTGTAGGTCTGCTTGCGTAGCTTCAGGTACACGAAGGTCTCCGTACTTGTCACGCTCGGAATGGTCCGCACGCGGCTGATGATCTCCAGCAACTGGTCGTCGTCCTCGCAGACGACCTCGATAAGGAGATCGAACGACCCCGCCGTGATCACCACGTAGTCGATTTCGTCCATGCCCGCCAGGATGTCGGCCACCCGCTCGATATCGCCGACGCACCTGACGCCGATCATCGTCTGCCTGCGGAAACCGAGCATCAGCGGGTCGGTCACTGCGACGACCTGCATCACGCCCGCTTCCACCAGCCGCTGGACCCGCTGGCGCGTCGCCGCCTCGGACAGCCCGACTGCCTTGCCGACCGCCGCGTACGAGCGCCGACCGTCCTGCTGGAGCTGCTCGATGATTTGCTTGGAGACGTCATCAAGCACGACGCGAGCGCGGCGACGGTTGTTCGCCTCGTCACGCAGCTGCCCGCCCGATGCAGGCAGCGTTCCCGTTGTTCTATGTGCCATGCATCCGCCTCCTTCGCATGCAATCCTGTCACAAATGGGACAGTTGTCAACTGATTTCGCAGGATCGTGACGCTAACACAACTGATTCACTCGCGCTGAATGCTCCTGAACTGCCAAGGTCGTATCCGGCGACCAGGCACGACGGGCTCGCTGGACAGACCTCGCCGCGGAGGCATTCGTTGATGTCCCACTGCGCCAGGCGCGGGCCGCCAGCCCGCATCAAGCACGTGATGAGTAACCTCAGCTGACTCCAGCGGGCGGCTGCCGACCGCTGGGACCGGCGCCAGAAGTTACAACAAGGTTTCGGGACGCGCACCAGGGGTTACGATTCTGCTAATTTCGCGATAATTTGGCTCATACACAACTGAAACATCAGCTTCTCAGCTAGTTTTGCCGCGAATACCTGACAGCCGTGCCAGCCGGCTCGGTGGGCACCCGGCCCGGCCAGCACGCGGGTGACGGCCCGCCGAGGGAGTTTCAGGAGGGGGATACGCGCCTCAGATGACGGAGATCGATGCGCTCGCCGCAGACGGCGAGGCTGCCGGAAGGACCGCGCGCGCGGGTCGGCCGGCGACCGCGGCCGCCCGCGAGGC
>DATGVY010000072.1:0-3150 GCA_035299845.1 Streptosporangiaceae bacterium | reverse complement strand
AACCGGTCAGGATCTCTGGATCCGGGTCGTCGGCCACGTCCCGGGCCAGGATGTCCAGCACTCCCTGCGCGTAGGCGACGCGCTGGCGCCGGTCCCGCTCCCGCGCCGCGCGGGCGGCCCGGTCGTCCTCACCAAGCAGTTCGGCCGCCTCGTCAAGCAGCGGCACGTCCGCGGGGGTCCACTCGCCGCCCGGGTCCCGCCGCAGGAGATCCCGTTCCGCGTCGCTCAGGTCCGGAGCGGCCGAAGACAGCCGCTCAGCCGAGGAGAACAGGTCATCAAGCAGCCGTTGCGGAGTCAGGGTGGGCCAGAGTTCCTCCACCGCCGCCCGTACTCCCGCATCTGCGGCAATTTCCCGGCGAAGATCCCCGATCTCCTCGGCGCCGAGCAGGTTCTCCCCGCCGAGCACATCCGCGCCGAGCCGGTCGGCCAGTTGCTGGGTGAGCGCGCCGATGATTTCCCGGGCGAAGATCGGCCTGGCCGCGTTGTGCGGCCTGCGGGATCGGCGGGCCCGGGTCCGTGCCGCCGCGCAGGTGCGCCGGTCCAGCCGCAGGGTCTCCCGGTCCACCACGATCTCCAGCACGTCGCCCGGCACCGACTCCTGGTCCCGTACGGCGGCGGCCACCACGTCGGCCATGGCCAGCCTGCCCTTGACCTCGGCGGCCGCTGGCGGCTCGGCCCGGCGCGCGCTGATTCCGGGGAAGAGGTCGCCGATGGTGGACATCAGCACGCCGGTCTCGCCCAGTGAGGGCAGCACCTGCCCGATGTAGCGCAGGAACGTCGTATTGGGGCCGACGATCAGCACACCGCGCTTGGACAGCTGGTCCCGGTGCGTGTACAGGAGGAAGGCCGCGCGATGCAGCGCCACAGCGGTCTTGCCGGTGCCCGGGCCGCCCTGAACGACGAGCACGCCGCTGAGGCCGGAGCGGATGATCGCGTCCTGCTCGGCCTGGATGGTTTCGACGATGTCGCTCATCCTGCCGGTACGTCCAGCCGTGACCGCCGCGAGCAAGGCCGCCTCACCGGTCAGGCCCTGGTGCTGGCCCGGGTCGGCGGTGGCCAGGTCGAGCACCTCGTCGTCCAGGCTGACCACCGTCCGCTGCCTGGTCTTGATGTACCGGCGCCGCCGTACGCCGTCGGGCGAGGCCGCCGTGGCCAGGTAGAACGGGCGCGCGGCAGGAGCCCGCCAGTCCATTAGCAGCGGCTCGTAGTCAGCTGATTCGTCCCGGAGGCCGATCCGCCCGATGTGGTGCGCTTCGCCGCCATCGAAATCGAGCCGCCCGAAGCACAGTCCGTTCTCCGCTGCGTCGAATTGGGCGATCTGGCGGTAGTACAGGCCGGTCAGCGCGTCGCGCTCGGACCGAGCCTGATGGGTCCCGCCCGTCTCCCTCATCACCCTGGCCAGCCGGGCCGAGGCTCGCTCCCGGATACTGTCGAGCCGGCCGTAGAGCATGGAGACGTATTCCTGCTCCTGCGCCATTTCTCCGTTCGACAATTATCCTCTCCCATGTTATAATCTGGCGGCGTTTTTATATTCTCGGCTTTCTCAACCTTAATAATAATCGGTACAGGGGCGTGCATTCTTCTGCAATGTTTGACCTCCTCAGGGTTGGGTAGCCCAGATGCTCCTGAGCGTGACGAAACTGAGCATCGCGGCGCTGGGCCAGGTGATGAGCGTCGCGCCGATTTTGGGGAGGTGACGTGGCCGCGGCCGGGTACCGGGCCGACGGCGGGCCGGCCGGCCGCCTCGCCCATCGCGAAGACCACCTCCCGCACGGGCCCGCGTGCCCGGGGGGAACCACGCGGGGGACGGCGCGCCCGGGGCCCATGCGCGCCCGCCGGGTAGGGTCGGCCGCGGGTGTGCACCACGAGCGAGGGGGCCGCACCGTGAACCGAGGCACGAACGGCCAGGGCGCCGCGGGGGAGGCGGCACGGGCGGAGCCTGCGGCGACGGAGGAGCCTGCGGCAGCCAGTGCCGTTGCGCACCCTGATGAACTGCCCGGCCAGGCACGGATCTGGACCGTGCCAAACGGAATCAGCCTGGCCCGTCTAGCAGGCGTACCGGTATTCCTGTGGCTGGTACTCGGGCCCAAGGCCGACGGCTGGGCTGTCGGCCTGCTCATTGCGGCCGCAATCTCCGACTGGCTGGACGGCAAGATAGCCCGCGCGTGGAACCAGCAGACCCGTCTCGGGCAGGTGCTCGATCCCGCGGCCGACCGCCTCTACATCGCCGCCACCCTCTTCGGCTTGGCGGTGCGCGCCATCATCCCCTGGTGGCTGGTGGGGCTGCTGCTGGCCCGCGAGTTGGTCCTGGGTGCAGCGCTGCTCGTGCTGCGGCGCTATGGCTACCCGCCGCTCCAGGTCAGCCTCGTCGGCAAGGCCGCCACGCTTTGCCTGCTGTCCGCGTTCCCGCTGCTCTTCCTCGGCGCGCACGCCGGAACACCTGCCATGATCGCGAGAATCGTCGGCTGGGCTTTCGCGATCTGGGGGACGGCCCTCTACTGGTGGGCGGCGGGACTCTACCTCGCCCAGGCACGGGCCCTGGTCTCACGGGCACGGAGCGAGGCAGTAGCCGATTCGCACCGAGGCTCTGGCCCACCCGGCGATAGTCCTCGCGCGGCCGGCCCGCGATGATGAGACACAACATGACAATGAACGGGCGAAGGGAGAGTTGTCACCGGTGAAGGCCGTGGTCATGGCGGGCGGGGAGGGTACCCGGCTGCGCCCGATGACCGCCAATCAGCCCAAGCCGCTGCTCCCTGTGGCCAACAAGCCGATCATGGAGCATGTTCTGCGGCTGCTCAAGCGGCACGGATTCACGGAGACCGTGGTCACGGTCCAGTTCCTGGCCTCGCTGGTACGCAACTACTTCGGCGATGGCGAGGACGTGGGCATGAGCCTGCAATACGCCACAGAGGAAACGCCGCTTGGCACTGCGGGCAGCGTGAAGAACGCGGAGGACGCCCTGCGGGACACGCCGTTCCTGGTGATCTCGGGGGACGCGCTGACCGATATCGATCTCTCCGCGCTTGTGCAGGCGCACAAGGAGAATGGCGCGCTCGTCACGGTAGCCCTCACCCGGGTGCCGAACCCCCTTGAGTTCGGCATCATCATCGTGGGCGAGGACGGCCGGATCCAGCGGTTCCTGGAGAA
>DATGVY010000071.1:0-17360 GCA_035299845.1 Streptosporangiaceae bacterium | reverse complement strand
GCAGCGGCGAAAATCGCACGCCTACAGCCCCGAACCCGTGATCTTCCGTGTCTCGAGATGGCGGCACGGCGGGCCGTTCAGGGCTAGTACCTGCGATGATGCCACACCGTGCCCCGCCGGGGTGGGTATTTTCCGGTCAGGGCGACCCGGCCCGGGCAGGTCGCCGCGAAGACGGCCGCGGTCGCGGCCGCGCTGACGCCGGACGAGTGCGACCGCCTGCAGTCGATCGGGCGCCCCGCCTCCTGACGGCCCGGAGTAGCCATAGCGCTCCCGGGTATGGGCTGAGGATGCCGCCGCCTCGACGCACCCGTCCGGGGAAGTCCGCCAGCGATGACGGCACCCCGCTCGGTGCCTACCTGGCTAAGCGCGATCCGGCCAGGACCCCCGAGCCCATGGGCACCAGGCGCCCGCGTCGGCGGCGCGGCGCGGGCCGGCCGGAGTTCGTGATCCAGGAGCACCACGCGCGGGCGCTGCACTGGGACTTCCGGCTGGAGCGTGACGGGGTGCTGGTCTCGTGGGCGGTGCCGAAGGGCATTCCCGAGGATCCCGCGTCGAACCACCTCGCCGTGCACACCGAAGATCATCCGCTTGAGTACGGGAGCTTCGAAGGCGACATCGGCAAGGGCGAGTATGGCGGCGGTCACGTCAGCATCTGGGATCGCGGCGAGTACGAGCTGGAGAAATGGACCGAGACCGAGGTCAAGGTGGTGCTGCACGGGTCGAGAGCCCGCGGCCGCTATGTCCTGTTCGCCACCCACGGCAAGAACTGGATGATCCATCGCATGGATCCCGCCAGGGCGGGCTTCGAGCCGATTCCCGGCCGGATCCGGCCGATGCTCGCGGTAGCCGGGCCGATGCCGGCGACCGACGAGGGCTGGGCGTATGAGGTCAAGTGGGATGGCCTGCGGGCGATCGCCTACATTGATGGCGGCCGGGCCCGCGCCCTCGGCAGCGATGACGAGGACATCACCGCCCTGTTCCCCGAGATGCGCGAGGCGGGGGAGCGGCTCGGGGCGCGCCCTGCCGTGCTCGACGGCGAGATCATCGCGCTCGGGCCCGACGGACTGCCCAGCCCTGGCCGCCTGCAACGGCGCCTGAACCGGTCCAGCCGCGCCCAGATCACCAGGCACGCCAGGGAGGCCCCGGTGACCTATGTCGTCTTCGACGTGTTGCATCTCGATGGGCGATCACTACTCGATCTGCCCTACGATGAGCGCCGCCGCCATCTTGAGTCCCTCGCCTTGTCCGGCGCCTCCCTCCTGACCGGCGACTCGTTCCGGGATGCGCGCGGCGATGACGTGCTGGCGGCCGCAGCGCAGCATGGCCTCACCGGCATCGTCGCCAAGCGCCGGGACGCTCCCTATCGCCAGGGCAAGCGCAGCAAGGAATGGCGGGAGGTGTCGACGTGAGCCCCGAGCGTGTCATGGTAACCGTCGACGACCGGCACCTTTCGCTATCGAATCTCGGCAAGGTGCTCTATCCCGCCAGCGGCTTCACCAAGGGGGAATTGCTCGACTACTACTCGCGGATCGCCGGAGCGATGCTGCCGCACCTTATGGATCGCCCGGTCACCTTCCGCCGCTTCCCCGACGGGACCGGCGGCAAGTCCTTCATCGAGAAGCACGTGCCCTCGCACGCGCCGGACTGGATCCGCACGGTCAAGGTTCCCTCGCGCAGCGCCGGAGAAGGACGAGGCCGATCTTCCGGAGAGGAGGTCGAGTACGCGGTCATCAACGACCGCCCGGCCCTCATCTGGGCGGCGAACCTGGCTGCCATCGAGTTCCACGTCCCGCTCTGGCATGCCGGGCGCCGGGCTCAGCTACCCGGCCGGCCAGATCACCTGGTCTTCGACCTTGACCCAGGGCCGGGCACCTCGATCGTGGAGTGCTGCCGCATCGCGTCCTGGATCGCCGACCGGCTGGCACGCGGCAGACGCGAGCCGGTGGCGAAGACCAGCGGCTCTAAGGGCATGCAGGTCTACGTCGCCCTCCCGGCCAGGACAGAGTGGGACGCCGCCAGGGAACGCGCATTCGGGATTGCCCAGTCGATCGGGAAGGAGCACCCCGAGCTTGTGGTGACGAACATGACGAAGCAACTGCGCCGGGGCCGGGTGCTGATCGACTGGAGCCAGAATCACCAGGCGAAGACCACGGTCGCCGTCTATTCGCTGCGCGGCGGCGCCGACCCGTACGTCTCGGCGCCGGTAACCTGGGACGAGGTACGTGCCTGCGAGCGAGGCGGCGACCCGGACCTGCTGCGATTTACCGCCGGCGAGGTCCTGGACCGCGTCGAACGGCACGGGGACCTGTTCTCATCCCTGACGTAGGCGCTGGCCGGCCGTTCACGCGTCCAGCAGCCTGGATCTGAGCATCCGGACGTCAGCGGCTCCGAATCCATGTCCGGACAGCCAGCGCCGCACGCCGCCGTAACGCGAGTCCACCTGGTCAAGGAACGCGGCCATCGTCCCGGCCCGCGGGACATGCTCGCCGGCCGGCTCGCGCTCGACACCGGGCGCATACGTCTTCGCGCCGCGCAGCCTGGCCAGCAGCGGGCCGATCCGCTCCGCGGTGGCCGCGTAGTCGGCGATCACGGCGTCCCGCCGCACGCCGGCCACGCTCAGCGCGAGCGCCACGATCACTCCGGTCCGGTCCTTGCCGGCCGCGCAGTGGACAAGCACCGCGCCGTCGGCCCGCGCGATGTCCCGCATCGCGGCCACCACCTGGGCCGGCCGCTCCTCCAGGTAACCAAGGTAGAGGCCGCACCGGACGTCGCCGGGGCAGCGAGCAAGGGCCCGGTCGATGCGGGCCGCCATCGCGTCGGTGACCTCGGCCGCGATGCCGAGTTCCGGCAGCAGCGAGTGGTTGACGTTCCGCACCGGCCCGGCGCGGATCAGCGGCCCCGGCCCCCGGTCCTGCACCTCGGCGGGACTACGCAGGTCAATGACGGTCGTCAGGCCGATCTGGATGACCAGCAGGTCGACGTCGGCCGCCGAGAGGTCGTTCATGTCGTCGCCGCGGAGCAGCCGGCCCGCCGCCACCTGCCGCCCGTCGCCGGCCGGCAGCCCGCCCAGATCGCGCACGTTGACTGCCCCGTCGAGGTCGACCCACATCACGCGGTCATTGTCCCCGGGCAACGCAGCGCCGGGCTAGCGGGCCAGCGAACGAACGCGGGCCAGCGAGTGAAGCGGGCCGGTCAGGACGGGTCCGGTCGATCTTTCTTCGGCAGCTTGCTGACCACCGCGTCATAGGAAGCGTCAACGGCTTCCAGCAGCTCGTCGCCGGGAATCGCGCCGGCGATCCGCAGGCTGTTCCACCCCGAGCGGCCGATGTAGGCCATGACCGACGCGTCATCGGGATAGCGCACGAGCCATTCGTCTGCCACCTCCCTGGTCGGCCCGCACTTCACCCCGACCGACGGCGACGACTCGTTCCCCAGGAACGCGAAGATCTTGCTGCCGACCTTCACCACGGCGTCGCCGTCCCACGGCTCGTCCTGCCACGCGCCGGGCTTGGCCAGGCAGTGGGCGAGCAGGTCATCCCATCTCATAACGACTCCTCCGTTCGCATTATGTCCCCCGGCGGCAAGGCCGCGGGCGCCCCGTTGCCACGGCGCCGATGTCGAGAGACGAGTTCCGGCTCCGTACCTCGTCGGTAAGGCTGACCAACTTCGAGCCAGGGAGAACACCGTGCATGACGACGCTGGGCCGCTCGTCCTTGACGCGGCGCCGCTGCGGCCGGCACCGGCGGAGAACGGGGCCCGGTCCTCGCACCGCGCCCGCCGGGACGAGCGGTCCCGCTGCGGCCGGCACCGGCGGAGAACGGGCCCGGTCCTCGCACCGCGCCCGACGGGACGAGCGGTCCCGCTGGCTCGCGCTGATCGTCCGCTGCGCCGGGATGCTGATGATCGTGCTGGACATGACGGTAGTCAACGTGGCGCTCCCGTCCATCCAGAGCGATCTCGGCTGCACCCCAGTCGGGTCTCGCCTGAGTGATCAACGCGTACCTGATCGCATTCGGCGGGCTGCTGCTCGGCGGGCGCCGGGCCGATCCGGCACGTCGCCGGCCGGGCAAGAAGAGGGTGATGCGCTGCCATTCCATGAACACGGAAGATTCGACCGGCCATAGTGTGCCAGTCAAGAAGGCACAGCCATCGCGGGAAGTAATGGACAAGGCCTCGCCCCCTGTGATATAAGGCGATCAAGGAGGTCCTGACTTGGTCACTCCAAGGTTTTCGCTGCCCCCGACACAGTCTCTTCTGGATCAGATCTCCAG
Organism: Streptosporangiaceae bacterium; assembly: GCA_035299845.1. Taxonomy (GTDB): domain Bacteria; phylum Actinomycetota; class Actinomycetes; order Streptosporangiales; family Streptosporangiaceae; genus Palsa-506. The sequence continues at coordinate 13,089 of DATGVY010000071.1, read as the reverse complement.
AATACTCCCGGACGTACATCTGAGCGCCTACGACGGTTCCGAGAGCGGACCTCGGACCGCTCACACGTCTATCTCATTCAATGACCCCAATGCCTTCGCGAGAATCCTCCGGGCACCACGCGGGCTCGGGCTCGCTCGCGCCTGGATCGCTGGCGAGATAGCTGTCGAAGGCGATCTGCACTACTTAGCCAAACACGAGGCCTCGCTTCGTGACCTGAAACTCTTGAGCACTGCGCTCACTATTGCCATCAGGACCACGCTGGCTCTTGGCTACCGACAAATCAGGTCGGCAGGTCCCACCGCCATCGAGTATCGTTCCCCATGGCACAACCGTGATTCCGTAAGACGGAGCCTCGAACAGGCGGAATTTCACTATGGCCGGTCAACACAGTTCTACCGGTACCTGCTGGGTCCTTCAATGGTCTATTCGTGCGGCATATTCACTGCAGGAATAAAGACGCTTGAGGATGCGCAGAGCCGAAAGCATGAGCTCATCTGCACCAAGCTGCGCCTGGATCCGAATTCGCACGTCCTCGACATCGGTTGCGGATGGGGCTCGTTTCTTAACTATGCAACCGAGCGTTATGGGTGTCAGGGCACCGGCATAACAGCCTCTCAGGCACAGTACCGGCACGCCCTAAGCACAACGAGAATGGCCAGGAGCATAAAGTTCCTCTACGGTGATTACCGGCGGTTCCTGCCGGTGCGAGACCTGACAGCCGCAGCTAGCATCGGGATGTATGAGCACGTCGGAGAACATAATTCGCCGACTTTCTTTCGGCTGATCCGAGAGTCGCTACCGCAGGGCACCCGCTACCTGAACCAGGCTATAGTCTGGCCCAGGGCGAAGCATCATAATATCAGGCATAACGCCTTTGTCGACAGATACATATTTCCCAACGGCCAGCTCATCTCTCTTTCGAAACAAGTCCAAGATCTCGAAGCGGCCAGGTTCCGGATCATCTCGATTGAAACATTTGGCCAGAGCTACGCCTCAACTATTCGTGAATGGATAGGTAATTTAACTCGTGCCTGGGAGGCTTGCATACAGCTGGAGGGCGAGGAACGAGTCCGGGCTTGGTACATGTATCTCACCGGTGCGCTGACGAGATTCGAGGATCGATCTATTGACCTCGCCCAGGTGCTAGCGGAAGCCAGGTAATCCAAGATGAACCTAGATCCCCTGGAGCCACAACTGATCGGGCGCCTCTTCGGGCGCGGATCACCCCGCGGCGAATCGCCGCACGTAATGAAAGCAATTACGCCGAAAGTAGGATTCCTGGCCATCGGCTTCGTCTGTTTAGCAGCGATTCTCGTTGTGGCGATATCGCAGGACGCCTTGACTGCGCATGCGGCGCCGTCCGCGCTGCCGGTAATTTTCAATGCGCCGAAGCGGGTCAGTTCTGTCGAAATGCCGCTATCGCAGGATCCGGTGGCGATCGTATTTATCCTGGTGGCGCTGCTTACTCCTATTTTCTGTGCCGAGCAGGTAGAAGCCATACAAGGTGTCGTGGGAATGAGCAAGGAAAACTACCTGGCTCGCCCGCCTGAGCTGCGGGGGCAGGAGGTACCAGTCAGCGATCTTAACAACCGCGTAGAAACGGCCAACAAGGCGTTCCGTCTCGTCGGCAACTGGCCCCTGTCCGTACTATTCCTCACGTTCAGCGCACTTATCTCCTATATAATTTATGCTCGCCTGCTTGCGAACGGGCTATTGCAGAGCTGGAATGCGACAGCCATTCCTAGCGACATCTGGGGCCGGATGGTATATGCAGGCTGGTGGGCGAACTATCAGCATCATCGATTCCTGGCGATCGCACTGTGGGCACTCGGTACTTACCTATTTTATTTTCTGCTAAAGCAGCTGCTCTTGGGAGCAGTATTCGCCTGGTATGCGACGTTCGCAAGAAGGAAGCATTTCGGGATTATTCCTAATATGGAGTATAACAGCGATGGATACTGGGGACTTCGGCTACTGCGGCGTTTCATGCAATGGACGTTTGCCTCGACGATAGCGCACGTTATAACTACACTTGGCGTATTTATCGTTTGGCTGAGGTTTTCCCAGCTGACCGTAGCTCTGGCGGCCGGCGTCATGCTGGCTAGCAGCCTGGTGGTATTCCACCCGTCACTGCTGGCGTACCGCTCCGTGCAGGATTCCAAGGTGCGGTATCTGAAGGAAATCGCTGCGTGTGATAAGCTTAAGCCCGAAGAAAAGGAGAAGTACTACGGCAGAATCTGGACTAACTCCAATCTGCCCTTTCGCACGAGAAGTACGGTAACGGCGGTAACGGTATATGTTCTGCTGCCACTCATGCTGGCCTTCGTTTCGTCATTGATCACGCGGAAGTAGCCAAGCTGTGGTATCACTGAAACTGGACCTTGATATGAGCGATGACCCCAGTCCAGCAGGCTGGACCGGCCCGATAAAGGCCATGACCGGTGCGCGGCGGTATCCGTCGCTGATAATCTTCCTGCCCGGGATGACCGGAAACTTCGAACAGTGGACCTGGGTGCGCGAGTGCCTGGAGGGTGTTCCGGCCGATCTCGCGTTCGGCGCGCCGGTAATGCCGGGCATCGTATCTGGCCGGGCCGCCCCCACGGTCACGGAGGTAGCGAATGCGATCGCTCACGAGCTTCAGTCGGCCGATGACGGGGAAATAATAATTGTATCTCACTCGGTTGGCGCATTTTCGGGCCTGGGTATCGCCCATGAAATTCCCGCTGCGGTCAAAGCGGTCATCCTCGTCAATGGCGGATTGGCGGGCGTTGGCCGGTTCCTGGACCAGCCTGTCCGTGAATTCTTCGCGCGGCCATTGCGTTGCCTGACCTTCCTGTGGCTTTTCGCGCTCGTGTCCGCCCCTGCGCCGAAGTGCGTGAAGCAGGCCATTGCGGCCCGCAGGTGGCTGACTCGCGCGATCCTGGGCAAGCTGGTTTCAGGATCAGCGATGGACACGCGGGAAAGGCGCGCTGCGCTGCTGAATGAGGCAGGCGGCCCTTGGGTGCTGCCGTCACTGTGGAAGAACCGACACCATTGGCGCGAATTTACGGCCTACGCGCATGAAATCTCCACGGACGTTCTCTTCGTCATCGGTGACCGAGATCCGGTGAGCACGCACGAGGACGCCGTCAATATGGCCGCCCTGCTCCCGAGGACCAGAATTCGCGACCTCAAGGGCGTGGGCCATGCCGCGCCGTTGGAAGTCCCGGCCGTCATCGCGGACATAATTCGTGATGTACTCAAGTCGTAGAAACCTGCGCGCCTGCGCGCGACCGTGCGCGGCGCATGGCATCCTGGCGGCCAGCCGGCCTAGCTAGAGCCCCGAGGAGGCGGCCTCCGATGAGCAGCGAGACCCTGCCGAGGGTCGGTGGCCGGGCGGAGGCGGCGGGCACCGGCGGCATCGTGGTGGTGGCACATGGCGGCAGTTCGGCCAGCAAGATGCCGACGAGCCCGGTTCAGGTCAGCGTGCTGCGCATGATCCCGGTCGCGGCGGCCATCCGTGCGGCGGTAGGCGGCAGCGGAGTCGAGGTCCGGCGGGCCAGGTTCCGGCTGCGCGGCTGGAACGGCGCGGATGCGTCTCCGGTCAGGGATCTGACCGGCCTGCTCGACCAGATCTCCGCGGACTCTGGGCACGTTCCCGTCGTGCTTGTCGGCCATTCGATGGGCGGGCGCGCGGTGTTGCGGGCTGCCGGGCACCCGCTGGTGACGGCGGTGGCCGGGCTGGCGCCCTGGGTGCCGCCGGGGGAGCCCGTCGACCAGCTGGCCGGGCGGCGGATCCTGCTCGTGCATGCGAGCGCCGACCGGGTTTGCCGTCCGGCGGAGACCTGGGCCTACGCGGAGCGCGCCCGCCCGGCCGGCCAGGTGGCGACGATCGAGGTGCGCCACGGCGATCACGGCATGCTGCGCCGGGCAAGCCTCTGGCACGAGATCGCCGCCGAGTTCGCCCAGCTGTCGCTCGGGCGGGCGGCGAGTCCCGGCCCGGCGGCCGATGCCTTTGCCCGGGCTGCCGCCAGGCAGCCCCGCGCCATGCTCTGATGACGGTCTTGGGCTGGGGCTGCGCGGAACTCGCGCAATGTCGTGGGCTTGCCCTTGCTTCTGCCGCCTGAGTCCGCGCTGCGCCGCCCCATGTGGGGTCTCCCGCATACAGTCCTGCTGGTCCACGACCGTACCGGTCGGCACCTCAGGCGCCCGAAACGCCGGAGCGGAAAAGCGGCCAGAAACGATACCTTCTGGACTGAACTCAGCGTTTGAGCGAATGGAGCCGATGAGCGCAACTGACACCGCGGCCACGCCGGGCGGCACCGGCGACCGGATCGTGATGGTGGCGCTCGACCTGGGCTGGCAGATGGCCGAGCTGTGACCTCAGCAAGCACCTCCGGTCCGCCGCCGCGCTGCTGCATCCCGGCTGCGGCGTGCTGGCCGCGTCACGGGCGGGGCAGGCGCACCACCGACACGAAGAAGTCATCGATCTGGCGGACGGCCGCGATGAACTGGTTGACGTCGACTGGCTTGGTCACGTAGGCGTTGGCGTGCAGCTTGTAGCTGCGCAGGATGTCCTCCTCGGACGAGGAGGTGGTCAGGATCACCACCGGCACGTGGGTGAGGTCGGGATCGGACTTGATCCGCTCGAGGACCTGCCGTCCGTCGTACTTCGGCAGGTTGAGGTCGAGCAGGATCAGGTCCACGCTGGGCGCGTCGGCATGGGCGCCCCGCCGGTAGAGGAAGTCAAGCGCCTCCTCCCCGTCGCGCGCGACATGCAGCGTGTTACCGATCTTGTTGTCCTCGAATGCTTCGCGGGTCATCAGCTCATCGCCGGGGTCATCCTCGACGAGCAGGACCTCGATGGGCTGCAGGGGCAAGTTCATGCGGGGATCCCTTCGGCGCTGTCTGCGTCATCAGCGCTGGTGGTGGCGTCGCCGCCGGGCTCTTCCGGCCGCGCGGCATCGATGCGGGGCAGGGTGAAGCAGATGCGGGTCCCGTCCGGGTAGCCGGTGTCGACGCTGATGTCGCCGCCATGGTGCTCGATGATCCGCTTGCAGAGCGCAAGGCCGATACCGGTCCCGGGATAGGCCTCGCGCCCGTGCAGGCGCTGGAAGATGACGAAGACCTTCTCGGCGAACTCCGGCGCGATCCCGATGCCGTTGTCGGCGACGCAGAACTGCCACGGCCCGGCCTGCTGCGCGGTGCCGGCCTGCTGCGCGGTGCCGGCCTGCTGCGCGGTGCCGGTCGGCTGCGCGGCGACGGTGATGCGCACCACCGGGGCACGGTCGCGCGCCCGGAACTTGACCGCGTTGCCGACGAGATTCTGCCACAGCATCGCGAGCAGGGTGGGATCACCCATCACCTCGGGCAGCCGGCGGGGACGCTCGATGACGGCGTCGGACTCCTCGATGACGGTGCCGAGGGCGGCGACCGCGACATCCAGCGGCTGGCCGAGCGGCACCGGGACCATGTCGCCGCCCGCCCGGCCGACCCGGGAGAAGGTCAGCAGGTCATTGATCAGCGTCTGCAGCCGCTTCGCGCCGTCGATGGCAAAGGCGATGTACTGGTGGCCGCGCTCGTCCAGCTTGTCGCCGTAGCGTTTCTCAAGCAGCTGGCAGAAGGAGGCAACCTTGCGCAGCGGTTCCTGCAGGTCGTGCGAGGCGACATAGGCGAACTGCTCGAGTTCGGCGTTCGACCGGCGCAGCTCGTCCGCCTGCGCGTCGAGATCGGCGGCCTGGCCGGTCGCGACGTTCTGCGCGGTGCGCGCGTCATCCAGCGCCGCGACAAGCCCGCTGCGCATTTCCTCCACGTCGGCGGCCACAGCGCGCAGGTCCGCCGGTCCGGTCGCCTCGATATGGTGGCCGAAATCGCCGCCTACCACCAGGCGGGAGCCCGCGCGCAGCCGGTTCAGCGGCCGGACGACCGTCTGCTGCAGCAGCAGCGTCAGTGCGGCCGCGGCGAGCAGGAAGGCAACCAGGATGACGGCGAAGGTCCAGTCCTGCACGGTGCGGATCCGCTGGAGGGAGGCGCGGTCGCGGGCAGCGATCAGCGCCAGGTGCGCGTTCTGCGCGGCGAACAGGGCTCGCAGGTGGTCGAAGGACTGGTTGCTCTGATCAAGCAGCCGCAGGTCGCGGCCGCCCAGCGGCGCATGCCTGGCCAGGGTGATGAGCGGGATCGCGTAGGAGCGGCGCCATCCGCGCGCCGCCTGCTCAATGCTGCCCAGGTCGGCCGACATCGGTTCCTTGGAGCCGAGCAGCGTGCGCAGCCGGCCGGCCGCGCTGGCCTCGGTCGCGAGCCCGCTCGTATACGGCGCCAGGAAGCGCGAATCGCCGGAGATGCCGTACCCGCGGACTCCCGTCTCCTGGCCCACCAGAGCGCCCTGCAGCCGGTAGGCCTGCGCCTGGGCCGGCAGGACGGTGGATTCCAGCTCGCCGGACGCTGCCCGGCCGTGCGCGAGTAGCTGCGTGATGACCACGGCGGCGACCACGACCAGGATCGCGAAACCGCCGAACGCCAGCCGGAACCAGCCCTGGACTGTGAGCCCGCGAAAGCGGCTCGGCCGTGGTGGCAGTCCGGTTACGGTCACGCGGCGGCCTTCCAGCCGAGGTGGACGACGGCCACATCGTCGGCGAGGCCGCCATAGCGGCTGGCCGCCGCCTCGGTCCGCTCGATCAGCCCATCGACGAACGCGGCGGCAGGCAGCCCCGCCAGCTCGCGGGCCATGGCCAGCAGGCCCTCCTCGCCGAGCCGCTCGCTGCCAGGCCCGACGCGTCCCTCGAACAGCCCGTCGGTGAACACCACCAGGCCGGCGGTGCCGGGCAGCGCCAGCTCCTCCTCGCTCCAGGCGAGGCCGGGGACCAGGCCAAGGGCCGGGCCTGCCTGCCCCTCGATGAAGTCGACGCGGCCGGCCGCGCGCAGCAGCAGCCCAGGATGCCCGGCGCGCAGGATCCGCGCCCGGCGGCGGTCCGGTGCGAACGTCAGCAGGCTCAGCGTGGCGAACACGTTCTCGCTCTCCCGCTCGGCGACCAGCATCTGCTCAAGCAGGCCGATCATCGTCGGCGCCGTCACCCCGGCCAGCACCAGTGACCGCCAGGCCACCCGCAGGCAGACGCCAATCGCGGCGGCCGCCGCGCCGTGACCGGAGACATCGCCGATCACCGCGTGCACCGTTTCGTCGGCCGTCTCGACGACGTCGTAGAAGTCGCCGCCGAGCAGCGCCTGCGCCCGGCCGGGCCGGTAGCGGGCCACGACCTCGAACTCGTCGGTGCGCAGCAGCGGGGTCGGCAGCAGGCCGCGCTCCAGCCGCGCATTCTCCTCCGCCCGCAGCGCGCTGAGCTGCAGCGCGGCCGACGCCCGCTCGACGTGCTTGCGCTGGGCGGCATACCGGATTGCGCGGCTGAAGACATCCGGTGCCGACTGTCCCTTGATCAGGTAGTCCTGGGCGCCCGCCGCGACCGCCGCCAGGCCGGCGCTCTCCTCGGCAAGCCCGGTCAGCACGACGACCGGCGCGCCCGGCGCCGCGGCCAGCACCTGCGTGACCGCCTCAAGCCCGCGGGCGTCGGGGAGGTGCAGGTCCAGCAGGATGCAGCCGCGCGGTCCGCCGCTCCGCAGCAGTTCCCTGGCCTCGGCCAGCGAGCGTGCCCAGGACAGCGTTGCCCGCAGGCCGCTTTCCGCCAGCAGTTCCTCGACCAGCACGGCGTCCGCGGGGTCGTCCTCGACGAGCAGCAGGGTCTCGGGATCCCCCGGCCGGGCCGGGTGCTGCTCGTCTGGCGTTCCCTTAACGGCCGGCCTCTCTCGGGCGGCCAGCGTCGGAACGCCGGTACTGGACGTCACGGTACCTCCTGACCTGCTGCCCCGCTGCGGCCGCGGGGATCGCGTGACTGGGGCTAATAACCACCATCACCTGAAGTATTCCCTTCCGCCAGGATCTGCCTGGGGAGGGGCTGCCGCCCGGTCGCCGGGCCCGGCTGGACCCAGCTCGGCCGGGCAGGCTGACGCCGTGACTTCCGTTCCGTCTGATCTATCACTTCCGGCCGGGCGAGCGCTGCGTTTGCCCCGAACCGTCACCGGCCGGGCGGCCGGGCGTGCTGCCGCCTCCCCGGCGGGCGAGCGCCGGTCGGTGACGGTGCCGGTCAGTAGGCGACCAGGGCGCGGGCCGCCGAGGTGAGCGCCGCCGCCGTGGGGATGACCAGCTGCTCAAGCGCGTCGGCGAACGGCAGCGGCACGCAGGCCGCGGCGACCCGCCGGATCGGGGCGTCGAGCAGCTCGAATCCCTCGTCGGCGACGATCGAGGCCACCGTGCCGCCCCAGCCGCCCTGGTACGGGTTCTCCTCCACGATGACCAGCCGGGATGTCCGCCCGACCGACTCCAGCACCGCTGCCATGTCCAGCGGCACCAGGCAGCGCAGGTCGATCACCTCGGCGGAAACGCCGTCGGCGGCGAGCTGGTCGGCCGCGGCCAGCGCCATCGGTACCGTGGCGGCCAGCGCGACCAGGCTCACGTCGCTGCCCGCCCGGACCACCGATGCATGGCCGAGCTCGACCACATGGCCGTCGGGCGCGGCCGGTCCCTTGCTCGCGAAGAGGCCCTTGTGCTCGAAGAACACCACCGGATCGTCGCTGCGGATGGCAGCGGCCAGCATCCCGATGACGTCGGCAGGCGTTGACGGCGCCGCGATCTTCAGGCCCGGGATGGTGAGCGTCCAGTTCTCGACCGCCTGGGAGTGCTGGGCGCCGAAGCCGAGGCCGCCGCCGTTCGCGGTGCGCACCACCAGCGGGACCGTGACCTGCCCGCCGGTCATGTACCGCATCTTCGGTATCTCGTTGGCCAGGTAGTCCCAGCAGCAGGCGAAGAAGTCGGAGAACATGATCTCGGCGACCGGGCGCATGCCGGTCATCGCGGCGCCCATCGCCACGCCGAGGATGGCCTGTTCGGATATCGGGGTGTCCCACACCCGCTCCCGGCCGAACTCGGCGAAAAGCCCGGACGTCGTCTTGAACACCCCCCCGGCTGCGCCGATGTCCTCGCCCAGGCACACCACCGAAGGGTCGCGGCGCAGCTCCCGCGCCAGGCCCTCGGCGACCGCCTCCCGGTAAGTGATCACGTCCGGCCCGCCAGTCACGTCCGCCATGCCGAGCCTCCGTCTGCCCATACGTCGGTGAACGCATCATCGGGATCGGGCCCTGGCGCCGCCTTCGCCTCGGCCACCGCCTCGGCGACCGTCCGCTCGGCCCGCTCGTCGGCGGCCGCCACCGCGTCCGCCGGCAGGCCGGCTGCCTGCAGCCGTGCCCTGGCCAGCTCCAGCGGATCCCGGCGCAGCCATTCCTCGACTTCCGCCGCGGGCCGGTAGGTGCCCGGGTCGGTCCGGCTGTGGCCGAAGTGCCGGTAGGTCAGCGCCTCGATCACGGTCGGCCCGCCGCCGGACCTGGCGCGCTCGGCGGCCGCCGCGACCGCGTCCCGCACCACCACGACGTCGTTGCCGTCGACGATGTCAGCCGGGATCCCGTAAGCGGGCGCCCGGCCCGCCGCCGGGTTCGGCACCGCGGTCACCTCGCCGATCGGCGTGTACTCCATGTAGAGGTTGTTCTCGCAGATGAACAGGACCGGCAGGGCCCATACCGCGGCGAGGTTGAGCGCCTCGTGGAACGCCCCGATGTTGGTTGCCCCATCGCCGAAGAACGCGACGGCGACCTGGCCGGAGCCGCGCAGCCGCGCGGACCAGGCAGCGCCCGCGGCGATCGGCAGGTGCGCGCCGACGATCGCGTAGGACCCGAGCATCCCGGCCGACGCCTTGGTGAGGTGCATCGAGCCGCCCTTGGCCTTGCACAGCCCGGTGCCCTTGCTCATCAGCTCGGCCAGGCACTCGGCCGGCGTGGCGCCGCGGGCCATCGCGTGATGGTGACCGCGGTACGTGGCGAACACGTAGTCGTCAGGCCGCAGCGCGGCGCTCGCGCCGACCGCTACGGCCTCGTGGCCTGCCGCCAGGTGCGTCGTGCCCTTCACCAGGCCGGCCAGGAACAGGTCGTGTGCCGCCTGCTCGGTGCGGCGGATCACCGCCATCTGCTCATACAGGCCGAGCAGTTCGTCAGCGCCGATCACGCTGGCGCCGGCGTCGACGGCGGTCACCGGGCACGTCCCGCGGCATCGCCGCGGTCTTCCAGCGCGCTGGTCATCGCAGATACCTCGTTCCCGCACATGGCTACCGGGCCCACCCTAGCCAATCGCCACTCGCGAGAAGCGCCGGGAAATACTGAACGGATCCTCGGGTGCCAGTCGCCTGTCCCGCCCGCAGCGGCCTCCCCCGGCTGGGGCGGCAGCTGCCCGCACGGGCTGGTCAGGCTCGGTAGGCGGTCAGGAACACCCGGACACCGGCGTCGGCGCAACGGTCAAGCTCGGCCGCCGTGAACTCGTCGCCGGTGCCGTCTCTCGCCGGTGCCGTCTCTCGCCGGTCACGGCTCGACGAGCACCAGCTTCGCGTTCGATGCTGCCTGCCGGATGGCCTTTACCGCGCTGTACTCCGGCGAGTTGTACCAGCGCCGGGCGGAATCTGCGTCCGCGAACTCCAGCACCACGAACCGGCTCGTCGGCCATGTCCCTTCGAGCACTTCCACGGATCCGCCGCGCACCGTGTAGCGGCCGCCGTACTGCTCTACCGATGCTGCCGCGGGTGCTTTGTAATCCTCGTACCCCACCGGGTCCGTCACGTCGATATCCGCCAGAATGTAGACCGTCATGCGTACAGTGTGCGCTCTCTGGTCGTGGCTGTCCGGGTCGGCTCCGTGCCCGCCACCTCCGGGTTCGCGCCGCCGACGGTATCCTGATCACCGCGATGACCGGGACCGGGCCGGCGCTCCTGCACTCTGGCCGGTCAGGAACCAGGCGGAGGATGTCCCGCCGATGCCAAGGAGATCCATGACGGTGCCGCACCCTGGATCGGCCGGGGCCGGGCCAAGCCCCGGCCCCGGCGCGGACGGCGGCGGCGCGGACGGCGGCCGGCAGCCCACCGTCGGCGGCGGCGGCGCGGACGGCGGCGGGCAGACCTTCGGCGGCAACGACCCTGACACGGTGGCCGCTTCGGCGATCTGCACGTCCACGCCGACCAGCTGCCAGGCCCGCACCAGGCTCTATCGCCACGGAGTGCTGGAGCTGGAAGGCTTCCCCGTTGCCGACATCAGCGAGCAGTTGCGGGACACCTCAGCCGTGGTCTGGCTGGATCTGCGCGACCCGAACCGCGAAGACCTCGATGTACTGAGCGCCGAGTTCGGCCTGCATCCGGTGGCCATCGAGGACGCGGTACACGAGCACGAGCGCGCGAAACTGGACCGTTACGACGGCTATCTGTTCCTGGCGGCATACGCAGTCAACCTGGACAGCGTGACGGGCGAGCTGGCGACAAGCGAACTGGCTGCCTTCATTACCAAGCGCGCCCTGATCACTATCCGCAAGGACGACGGGTTCGACATCGGCGCCGTGCTTTCCTACTGGGACGCGAGCCCTGACCTGGCAAAGTACGGTGTTGGTTACCTGCTGCACGGCCTGCTCGACCACATCGTGGACGGCCATTTCGCCGCCGTGCGAGATCTGGACGAAGCCATCGAGGCGCTGGAAGACAAGCTTTTCTCAGCCGATTCCGAGGATCGTTACGTGCAGCGCCGCAGCTTCCAGCTGCGGAAGAGCCTGGTTCTGCTTCGCCGGGTGGTACTGCCCATGCGCGAGGTCGTCAATGCCTTGATGCGCCGTGACCTGCAGCTTCTGAGCGACCCGATGCAGCCGTACTACCAGGACGTCTATGACCACGTACTGCGGGCCACCGAATGGACGGAAAGCCTGCGCGACTTGGTGACGACGATCCTTGAGACGAATCTGACCATCCAGGGCAACCGGATGAACGTCATCACCAAGAAGGTGACCAGCTGGGCGGCGATCATCGCGGTGCCGACGTTCGTGACCGGCTTCTATGGCATGAACGTGCCCTATCCGGGTTTCAGTCGGCAGTCCGGCCTGGCCGCGTCGGTTGCCATCATGCTGATCGCGGCGACTGCGCTTTACTTCGTCTTCAAGCGCAAGGACTGGCTGTAGACGGATCGCGGGCGGCTACCCGCCGGGCCCGGCCAGCTCGCTCGGGGCGGCGAACTCGATCCGTACCACGGTGGCGCCGCCGGCCGCTGACCGGAGCGTGATGGACGTGGCCCGGTAGTTTGCCCGCTGGGCCCGCAGGAAGCCGACCAGCCAACGCCGGTATGCCGCGGCGCTGAGCCCGGACGCGTGGTCTGCCCCGCTGAGGTCGGCCGACCGGAGCGGGATCGCGGGACCAGCGCCGGGATTCGCGTCGCCGAACGAGATGATCTGCACGGGATGTCTTGCCGCGAGCGCTGCGAGGGTCGCGAGCAGCCGCGTGTCGACGTGACCGCCGGCCAGCGCTGCCCTGGCCTCCGGCGAGGCGACGATTCGCGGGTTGCCGAGGAGTTGCGCTCCCTGTTTCCTCGCGGCCCTCTCGGCGGAGCCGAGCTGGCGGCGGAAGGCCGCCGCGCCGGCCGGCGGGATGGTGCGGATCTCGATCCTGGCCTGACCGGTGCCGAAGCTCGCGATCACCTGGGGCGCGTAGACCTGGGCGAGGCGGGCGCCGAACTGGTTCCGCAATGCCGCCGTTGCCACGACGAGTTCGGCGCCCAGCGGATCTGACCTGGCTGGCAAGATCGGCACCAGGTTGGTGGCGGGAAAACCCTGGGAGTGCAGGGCGGCGCACATCACCGGATCACACGCCACGAATGCGTCCCGGTTGACCTGCCCGGCAATCCATCCGGCGGCCTGGGCCCGGACGGCGGCCGCCGATGTGACCGCGGCGCCGGGAGCAGCGGCGGGCGGCTGCGAACCGGCTGTGCCCGTCCTGCCATGCCTGGATGCGGCGAGCGCCAGCCCAGCTGCGGCTGCCACCGCCAGTACCAGGATGACCAGCAAGGCTATCCGCCAGCGCCGCCTGCCAGGAGCGCCAAGCCGGCCAGCGCGCCGCCGCGCCCAGAGCCGCGCGGTGTTGCCCAGTATTGCCGCCCAGGATGGCTCGCTCGCCGACGGGACCTCGGGCGATCTCTCCGGGGCGGGAGAGAGA
>DATGVY010000070.1:0-3557 GCA_035299845.1 Streptosporangiaceae bacterium | reverse complement strand
AGCCGGGATCCCGGCGTGTTGCTGTATTCGATCAGCATCCCATGCGACGCTGTAAGCCATGGCCACCGCCTGCATCGGCTGGTTCTCGCAAAGCCGACGATGAGACGGTGGCCATCACCCGTCACGGCGACACGCCGTACCTCGAAGGTAACAATCCGCTATAAGCCATAGATCGCTTTCATGGCTTCTGCGCAAAAATGCGCAGGTCAGGGGTTAAACGACAAGCTAAACTTGACTCTGTCGGGGATCTTGGTCGCTGTGGCTTAGCTGACGGCTCGCCAGGAGCGCAGGCGCTGGATGTCGTGCTGGTCGAGGTAGTCCTGGAAGGCCGTTGGTGGTCGCGGGGCTGTGCTCTCGCCGGAGGGTAGTTGGCTGAGGCGCTCGATGTTGACGGCGATGGCGGTGAGCACGTGCTGGAGGTGGGCCTTGGGCTGCCCTCGGTAGCGGCAGTGGCGCATGCCGTGGCCGCGGGCGAACTCGCAGACGGTCCCCTCGATGCCGGACCGGACTGCGTAGCGCTTGTGCCAGGCGGGGTCTTGCTGGTCGGCACGGTTGCGGACCTGCAGCTCGTAGAGCTCGCGCGGGGGGAAGCCCACGGTGCGCTTGCCGTCGCCGGAGGTGGTGCAGGCGGCCCTGGCGGGGCAGGGCTGGCACTGGCCCTTGGTGAAGCGGGCGACGATGAGCGGGGCGGCGTCGGGCGAGGAGGTCGGGTAGGGGCCGTGCCAGCCCCTGCTGACCTGGCCTTGCGGGCAGGTGACTTCCTGGCGGTCGTAGTCGACGCGGAAGTCGTCGCGGGCGTAGCCCTCCTGGACGCGGTGCTGGCGGGTGCGGTTACCCGGCAGCGGCCCGGTGAGGGTGACCTGGTGCTCGCGCCCGGCCCGCTCCATGTGGACCAGGGAAGTGTAGCCGCCATCGACCAGGTGCTCGGCGGGGAGCAGGCCCCGGCGCGCCAGCCGGCCGTGGATACCGGCCAGGGCCAGCGTGCCGGCGCTGGTGGCCGGCATGGTGGCGACATCGGTGATGACGTTGGGGCCGTCATCGGAGCAGGTCTCGGTCACGTGGGCGAGGTATCCGGTCCACCGGGTGACCTGGCCCCGGCGGGCGTAGCGGGCGGCTAGGTCGTAGGGGGAGACGATACGGGTGGCGGAGGGCGGCAGGCCGCTGTCGCCGTCATCATCGCGCCAGCGCAGGCGGCCGGCGGCGTCCCAGTGGTAGTTCTGGACCATGACCTGCCGCAGGGCCTCCGCCTGGGGGCCGTGCAGCAGGTCCGGGTGGCTGGCGGCCAGGTGCTCGATCAGCCGGCGGCCGTCCGCCCCTGCCTCATTGATCCGGGTCTTCGGCCGGGCGGGGTTCTTGCCCAGGCGGACTGGCCGGCCGTAGCGGCGGCCCCACTCGTCGTCGACCAGGCCTTCCAGCGCGTGGCCGGCGGCGCGGGCGAGTTCCTCCAGGGCCGCGCGCACCGCCTCGGTGACCAGCTCCAGGCGGGTCAGGTCCCGCACCGCCGCCAGGACGTGGGTGGAATCGGTGCGCTGGGTGGTGCGCTCGCGGACCAGCCCGGCCTCCTTCAGCCGGGCCAGGGCCAGGTCAAGGAGCCGGTCCACCCGCCCGTCCTCCAGCAGCCGGTCCCGGAAGTCGCCCAGCACGCTGTGATGGAAGCCGGGATCATCAAGGTCAAGGCCGAGCGCGTACTTGAAGTCGATCCGGCACCGCACCGCCTCGGCGGCATCGCGGTCGGACAGGTCGAGCAGGAACTGCAGCACGCTCACCGTGGCCAGCTGCGCCGGCGAGATCCCCGGCCGCCCGTCCCGGGGATACCACCCGGCGAAGTCCTCGTCGTCCCACAGGCCGTCGAGCCGGTCCCGTACCCACATCGCCGTCGTCCCGGCCGGGTTGCTGGCCCGCGCCACCCGCGCGGTCAGCGCCGGGACCTCAGCCCCCAGGCGGGGACGGATCGACATCTCATACTCCTCAGGGATCTCGCGGGACTCACAGGACCCCGCAAGACTGGCCCGCCGACATGCCCACAGTCAGCCAAATACCAAGATCCCCGACAGAGTCAAGCTAAAGAAGCCGGGTGACCCGGCCTCTAAAGAACAAGGCCGTGTAATTGAGGCGTCGTCTCTGGCCGCAAGGGATGGCGGATGATCGGGTAGATCGTCAGACAGCAATCGTCAGACAGCAAACAAGCGAAGCCCGGTAGGAACGATGTGTCCGCCAAGACCGCCGATGCCTTCAACCCGCAGATCGATACCGGCCTGCGTACGATACGGAATCGATCAGGTTTTCTATCTTAGATTGGCGTGTCGCGCTCGATAATGCGATAGCATGTTCGAAGACTTTCACTCCGGCGGCGGCGGGAGGTGACCAGGTGCCAGCAGACCCCCAGGAGGATCAGGATCAGGCCCTAGCCTGGGAGATGGCCGCGTTCCCCGCCGAGGACGAACCCGACTGGGACGCGCTGGAATACCTGGAATACTTCGGCGACGCCGAGCCCGATGAGAAGCCATGGCCGGAGGACCTGCCCGCCCCCGTGCCCGGCACCCCGGCTGCTGCCACCCCCCCGGAGGGGGACGCTCGCCGCCTCGCAGATGGCCGCGTCGGCGGCAAGGCCCACCGCCGCGCTGTCAGTAACGACCAGGCCGACAGTAACGACGGCGACCACGCCAACACCAGCGGCACTGCTGCTGCCACCCCCGCCGCCGACCACGCCGATGGCGGTGACACCGCGGCCGGCCTTGTGGCGACGGGAGCGGGGTTCGTGCAGGGGGGCGTGGCGGACGTCATGCCCCCGGGCCCGGTGCTTGCGGGACTCGCTGACCGGGCATCGCAGGGCGGCCTGGGCAGGCTGGACGATGATGAGCTGATCGGGGTGCTGAGCGCGTGGCAGCGGCTGGGTGCCTGGGCGGCCGCCGGACTGCTCTCGGCTACGTCGGAACTGGCGGCCCGGCGGGAAGCTGAGGGGCGGGCGACCGGGGACGGGCGGATGTTGGAGCATGTCGTCGATGAGGTCGCCCTCGCGTTGACGTTGACTGGGTACAGTGCCGGGCGCGTTCTCGGCTTGGCCCTAGCCCTGGACAGACTGCCGCTGACCCGGGCCGCCCTGGCTGCGGGACGGATCGACGAACGCCGCGCCGCCCTGATCGCTGATGAGCTGAGCGGCCTGGACGACGAGCACGCCGCCGCCGTGGAAGCGTCGGTCATCGGGGATGCGCCAGGCCTGACCACTGGGGAGCTGCGGCCGGTATTGCGACGCGCGGTGATCGCTGTGGACCCGGCGGCGGCGAGACGGCGGAAGGAACAGGCGCTGAAGGACGCGCGGGTGGAGGTGTACAACGAACCCTCCGGGACCGCCTCCCTGGCCGGGCGGGATCTGCGCCCGGCGGAGGTGCTGGCCGCGGACAAGAACCTGACCGCCCTGGCGATGGACATGAAGAACGCGGGAACACCCGGCACCATGGACCAGCTCCGCGCTCTTGCCTATCTGCACCTCCTGTCCGGCCAGCCCGCCGAGACCCTGTTCACCACCGGCCAAGACAGCCTCGGGTCCCCTGGCACGG
>DATGVY010000069.1:0-2342 GCA_035299845.1 Streptosporangiaceae bacterium | reverse complement strand
CCCTCGCTAACCGACTCCCCAAGCTGGGGCATGGTGATTTTGATGGCCATCCGCGGTCAGTCGCCTACTGTAGCATGCGTCCTACCATGCGGCGGCTGGGTGTCATAATGCGCGCGATGCCCAACCGACGCCGTTTCCGCGGCCCGCGCCCGCCGCAGCCAGGATCCTCTGACACTCAGCCAGGAGACGCCGCCGCACAGCCTCGCCCAGCCGGCGAGGGGATTGAAGGCGGCCGGCCGGGTGGAGGCCGGAGGCGGCGCCGCGGCCGAGGCGGACGTCCCGGAGCGACCGTCCCGGGCGGAATAGAGGCCGGGGCCCGCCCAGAGGGCGCAGCCACTGAGTTCCGGCAGGGGCCTGCCGGCGAAGGCGGCGCCGAGGGCCAGCGCCGCAGGCGCCGCCGCCGTGGCCGGGGTGGACGCGGCGTAGGACCTGGCGGCGAGCCGGCCGTCTTCGAAGAGACTCCTGAGGGCGAGGTCCCAGCCGATTACATCCCGCTCCAGGTGGAGCGCGGCATGCCGGTACTCTACCAGCCGCCGGAGACCACGCTCACGGCCGAGGACTTCGAGGAAGAGCCCGCCACGCCGCAGAGGTCCAAGCGCATCAACTCCGGCAAGCTGTTCTGGTACATCCGCAGCAAGTCCTATGTGCCCATCCCCGAGCTGCGGCGGCGCTTCGAGATCGGACCGGACGAGATGGGCACCATCGAGGACGACAAACAGAAGCTGTACATCGGCCTCCCTCAGGACGTGGCGGACGTGGTCGCCAATCTGCGGCGACAGCAGAAGATTGGCATAGAGTGCTCCGCCGACTACGAAGCGTCGGTCGTCATCGGCATCTACCCGCTGTATCCCGCCGCTCGCTAGCGGCGGACGACCAGGTTGACGGCCGTGCTGGCATCGACCTGTGCGCCGGGGGCCGGGTTCTGGCCGATCACCGAGCCGGCGCCGGAGTTGCCGCCGGGATTCGAATAGGTTATCGAACCAACCGATAGGCCGCTGCCGCGGATGGAAACCTCAGCCTGCGCTTGGGGCAGGCCAATCACGTTCGGCACGCTGACGCGGCCCCCGGTGCGCACCGTTGCCACCGTCCCCGGCTGCGGCGTGGGGCTGCCGGACCCGCCGGGCTGAGGCGTGCTGGCCGCTTGTGGCGATCCACTGGCGGATGCCGCTCCGCTCGCCTGCGGCGTGGCCGCCGCGGTTGCCGTCGCGGCCGCGGGGTCGAGCGTCGGTATGGCCGGCGGTGTCAGGGAGATGCCGGGCGGCAGAGGCGTCCCCTGGGCCAGGGCCGTGGCGTACGCGGACACCGCCGTGGCCGTCGCAATCAGCTGATCGCGCGACAGCGGCTGGTAGGTCGAACGCTGTTTGGGCTCGCTGCCCTTGACGAACACCTCGTCGTAAGCCGGCTCGCCGGGGTTGGGCAGCAGCCCCGTGACCGATGACACCTTCAGCGTCATGATGTTCGGCGGCTTAGTGAAGTTGGCGGCAGCCTTGCCGCGCTCGGCCCACTCGATGAAGTCGTGCCAGATTGGGCCGGCGCCATCGATGCCGATGATGTTCCTCATGGGCAGGTGGTTGCTGTTGCCAACCCACACGCCGACCACAACGTTCGGCGTGTAGCCGATGGTCCAGTTGGCCCTGAACTCCTCGGTCGTGCCGGTCTTCACCGCTGCCGGCCGGTCGGGCAGCTCCAGCACGGAGTGGCGGCCGAACTCGATCGTCCGCGCATTGTCGTCCGACAGCACGCTCGTGACCAGGTAGGCGTACTCAGGCTTGAGCACCTGGGCGGGGGCGGGCGGCTGGAACTGCTCGATGACCTTGCCCTTGTTGTCGGTGATGCTCAGGATCGCGGTGGGAGGCACGCGCTGGCCGGCATTGGCCAGCGTGCCGTAGCCCGAGGTCATGTCCAGCAGCGACACCTCGTCGGCGCCGAGCGCCAGCGACAGCCCCACTCGGCTCTCGTCGTTGATGCTGCTGATGCCCATGCCGTGGGCCAGCTGCAGCGTCTCATGGATGCCGGCTTCCTTGAGCACCTTGACGGCGGGGATGTTCAGCGAATTGCCGAGGGCGGTCCGATAGGTAACGCGGCCGTGGTACTTCTTGTCGTAGTTCTCGGGCCGGTAGAAGCCGCCGGCGCCGTCGGGGAACTCGTTGCCCACCCTCACGTCATCCACCAGGCTGGCGGGCGTCTTGCCTTGAAGGAACGCGGCGGCGTACTCGAACGGCTTCCACGATGAGCCCGGCTGCAGGTTGGGCGCCGAGGCGGCATTGAACTTGCCGTCCATGGTGCCGTCGGGGAAGCTCTGGTTATAGTCGCGCGAGCCCACCATGGCCAGGACCTGCCCG